>NZ_CP019331.1:2925572-3225572 GCF_002163835.1 Polaribacter sp. SA4-10
AGGGAGATGTCGGAGCAATAGGAGCACAAGGAATCGCAGGAGTTGATGGAATACAGGGAGATGTCGGAGCAATAGGAGCACAAGGAATCGCAGGAATAGATGGAATACAAGGAGATGTTGGAGCAATAGGAGCACAAGGAATCGCGGGAATTGATGGTGTTCAAGGAGCTGCTGGAGCAATAGGAGCACAAGGAATCGCAGGAATTGATGGAATACAAGGAGCTGCTGGAGCAATAGGAGCGCAAGGAATCGCGGGAATTGATGGTGTCCAAGGAGATGTCGGAGCAATAGGTGCGCAAGGAATTGCAGGAATAGATGGAGTTAAAGGAGATGTCGGTGCAATAGGTGCGCAAGGAATCGCAGGAATAGATGGAATACAAGGAGATGTCGGAGCAATAGGAGCACAAGGAATCGCGGGAATTGATGGTGTTCAAGGAGCTGCTGGAGCAATAGGAGCAAAAGGAATTGCAGGAGTTGATGGAATACAAGGAGCTGCTGGATCAATAGGAGAACAAGGAATTGCAGGAGTTGATGGAATACAGGGAGATGTCGGAGCAATAGGAGCACAAGGAATCGCAGGAATTGATGGAATCCAAGGAGATGTTGGAGCAATAGGAGCACAAGGAATTGCAGGAGTTGATGGTGTTCAAGGAGCTGCTGGAGCAATAGGAGCACAAGGAATCGCAGGAGTTGATGGAATCCAAGGAGATGTTGGAGCAATAGGAGCACAAGGAATTACAGGAATAGATGGGATTCAAGGAGCTGTTGGAGCAATAGGAGCGCAAGGAATTGCAGGAATAGATGGGATTCAAGGAGCTGTTGGAGCAATAGGTGCCCAAGGAATTGCAGGAGTTGATGGAATACAAGGAGCTGCTGGAGCAATAGGAGCCCAAGGAATTGCAGGAATTGATGGAATACAAGGAGCAATAGGAGCACAAGGAATTGCAGGAATTGATGGAATACAAGGAGCTGTTGGAGCAATAGGAGCACAAGGAATTACAGGAATAGATGGGATTCAAGGAGCTGTTGGAGCAATAGGTGCCCAAGGAATTGCAGGAGTTGATGGTGTCCAAGGAGATGTTGGAGCTCTAGGAGCACAAGGAATTGCAGGAATTGATGGTGTTCAAGGAGCTGCTGGAGCAATAGGAGCCCAAGGAATTGCAGGAGTTGATGGAATACAGGGAGATGTCGGAGCAATAGGAGCACAAGGAATCGCAGGAGTTGATGGAATCCAAGGAGCTGCTGGAGCAATAGGAGCACAAGGAATCGCAGGAATTGATGGAATACAAGGAGATATTGGAGCAATAGGAGTGCAAGGAATCGCAGGAGTTGATGGAATACAGGGAGATGTCGGAGCAACAGGAGCACAAGGAATAGCTGGTATTGATGGAGTTAAAGGAGATACTGGGGCAAAAGGATCCCAAGGAATCGCGGGAATTGATGGAATACAAGGAGATGTTGGAGCAATAGGAGCACAAGGAATTGCAGGAGTTGATGGGATTCAAGGAGCTGCTGGAGCAATAGGACTTCAAGGAATCGCTGGAACTAATGGAACAGTTGGAGCGGATGGTATAGATGGGCAAGGTGGTATTACGCAACAAGGATCGGAAATTTCAGTAACTGGAATAGGTACAGCTGGTGCCCCATACATTGTTAGCACAAGGGTTTATACAATTGGCTTATGGCCTGAACTAGGTGGATATGTTTTTAGAGTATCAGCAGATGGAAGACATGGCTTAGTTGTTGAAACAGTTGATCAATCAACTTCTAGTAATTGGTATACAGCTCAAAATATAATTAGCGATCCAATAAACCATAGTATAGATGGACAAAAATTTATGGATTGGAGGTTGCCAACAAAATACGAATTAAATGAAATGTATTTATATCGTTTATTAATTGGTGGTTTTATTAATAGTGACTACTGGGGTTCTACGGAGAATGATAGCAATAACGCGTGGATCCAGAATTTCATCCTTGGTATTCAGGGCAACGACAGTAAGAGCAACGCAAACTATGTGCGTGCAGTTCGGGCTTTTTAACAATTTAATTATTTATCAATTTAATTAGTACCGCGTAAGCGGTCGGTTTTAAAAAACACAAAACCACGATTACTTTTAAAAAAGTGGTCGTGGTTTTTTTGTGTTTCATAAAAATAATTACCTGTCATTACGAGGGAAGTATGACCGAAGTAATCTCATGATTGAAACGTCATTACCAAACATGAAGAATGCATGACGTGGTAATCTCATGATTGAAACTAAAAATAAAAAGATTGCCACGTCTTGCCTCCTCGCAATGACGTAAGTCCGCGTCATTGCGAGGAGTGATAACAACGAAGTAATCTGTTACTTTGCGGTTCTAATCATGAGATTGCTTCTTTCCACTGCGTTTCATTCGCAATGACAAAATGTCTCGTCCTAATATAGTGTTACACTTAACGCTATTTCAGGACAAGACAATAAGCTGAATAAAAATAGTTAGCAGTGTCAGTTGGTGTTCTTCTTGTTATAGCAAAAATTTCTGAACCACTGATTGGTGAACAACATATTGTATTTGTTTAACGATATAAAAACGTATTAATAGTTATCTTTGAAAAAAATATTCTTTAAAAAAATGAATCCACTTTTACAAGATTTTAACACGGCACCTTTTTCTAAAATTTCTAATACTGATTACAAACCAGCAATTAAAAAAGCAATTAAAATTGCAAAAGTTGAAATTGAAGAAATTGTAAATAATTCTGAAAAACCAAGTTTTGAAAACACAACAGTTGCGTTAGATTTTACGGGTGAAAAATTAGATAGAATTACAAGTATATTTTTCAATTTAAATTCTGCAGAAACAAATGACGAAATTCAAAAGATTGCTCAAGAAGTTTCTCCTTGGTTAAGTGAATTTAGAAATGATATTACTTTAAATGAAGCCTTGTTTAAAAGAGTGAAATCGGTTTTTGATATTAGAGAAACCTTAGATTTAAACCCTGAGCAAAAAATGCTTTTAGATAAGCAATACAAAGGTTTTGCTAGAAATGGTGCTAATTTAAAGGAAGAGGATAAAAATAAGTTACGTAAAATTGATACAGAGCTTTCTAAATTATCACTAAAATTTGGAGAAAATGTTTTAGCAGAAACCAATGCTTTTGAGCTTCATATAACAGCAGAAAAAGACTTGTCTGGTTTGCCAGAAAGTGTAATAGAAGCAGCTAAAGAAGTTGCAAATTCTAAAGAAAAAGAAGGGTGGGTTTTTACATTAGATTACCCAAGTTACATTCCTTTTTTAACGTATGCAGACAATAGAGAGTTAAGAAAAAAACTTGCAATTGCAGCCGGTAAAAAAGGCTTTCAAAAAAATGAATTTAATAATGAGCAAATTGTTTTAGAGATTGTAAACCTTCGCCACCAAAGAGCAAATTTATTAGGCTATACAACACATGCACATTTTGTTTTAGAAGAGAGAATGGCAGAAACGCCAGAGAACGTAATTGAGTTTTCTAATGAGTTGTTAGCAAAAGCAAAACCAGCAGCAAAAAAAGAATTTGAAGAATTAGAAAATTATGCAAAAAAACTTGATGGTATTGACCAATTACAAAAATGGGATGGAGCCTATTATTCAGAAAAACTAAAGAAAGAAATTTTTGATTTAGATCAAGAATTATTAAAACCCTATTTTAAGTTAGAAAATGTAATTGATGGTGTTTTTGAAATTTCAAGTAGATTATATGATTTAAAATTTGAAGAAGTTTTTACTATCGACAAATACCACGAAGATGTAAAAACCTATAATGTAACGGATACAAACGGAAATTTTATTGCTGTTTTTTACGCAGATTTTCATCCAAGGAAAGGAAAAAGAAACGGTGCGTGGATGACTTCTTATAAGTCTCAACAAATTAAAAACGGCGTAAATGAGCGCCCACAAGTTTCAATTGTATGTAATTTTACAAAACCAACGGAAACAAAACCTTCGCTTTTAACATTTAATGAAGTTACTACCTTGTTTCATGAGTTTGGGCATGCGTTGCATGGTATGTTGGCAAATACAACCTATAAAAGTCTTTCCGGAACTTCTGTTTATTGGGATTTTGTTGAATTACCAAGTCAGGTTTTAGAAAATTGGTGTTATGAAAAAGAGGCCTTAGCGTTGTTTGCAAAACATTATGAAACGGGTGAAGTTATTCCGATGAAATATGTAGAAAAAATTAAAGAATCTGCAAGTTTTCATGAAGGAATGCAAACGTTAAGACAACTTAGTTTTGGTTTATTAGATATGCAATGGCACGGACAGGATCCAACAAAAATTAGCGCTGTAAAAGAGTTTGAAAATGAAGCTTTTGCTGAAACTAGATTATACCCTGATGTAGCAGAAAACTCTATGAGTACGGCTTTTTCTCATATTTTTCAAGGAGGATATTCTGCAGGATATTATTCATACAAATGGGCAGAAGTTTTAGATGCAGATGCTTTTGAATACTTTTTAGAAGAAGGAATTTTTAACAAAGAAGTAGCAACAAAATTTAAAGAAAACGTGTTGTCTAAAGGAGGTACAGAGAAACCAATGGAATTATACAAACGTTTTAGAGGAAAAGAACCAAAACCAGATGCATTGTTAAAACGTGCAGGGTTAATTTAAATATGAGTTTTTCAGTATTCAGTATTCAGTATTCAGTACTCAGTGCTCAGTATTTAGTATTCAGTCTTCAGTTTGCAGTTAGATAATTACTGCAAACTGAAGACTGATTTTACTGAACACTGTTTTTAACTTCTATCCATTTACTCATGTATTTTGTGGCTTGTAAAGTTTGATGTTGTAATAAACTTCCTAAAAAATTCTGAGTTCTATGTGCTTCTAAGTTTTCTTGTACTTCTTTTATTTTGTTGATAAATGAAGGACCAATTTTCTCTTTATCATAAATATAATTGATGATATCTATTCCTGTTTCTTGGGCATTTTTCCACATTGATTTATTTTTATACAATTCTGCAGACATAAATGCAAAATCAGAAAAATTTTCCTCAATAAACCCACTCCAATTTAATCTACCACACATTCCTTCAGCTCCAATTTCTGTTGTAACACTTGGTGTGCCACAGATCATTGCTTCTGTAAGTTTCCCTTTTATACCTGCTCCAAAACGTAAAGGAGCTAAAACAACTCTTGCGTTGCCCACAACTTCTTTTGCGTTTTCTGCAAACCCTTTAATGATAAACCCTTCTTTTTTGTTATGTAATTCACTTATTTGCTGGTTAACATAGGCTCCATAAATATGAATTTCTGCTTTTGGCAAGTGCTCCTTTATTTCATTCCAAATCTCATTTTTTAGTGTTAAAACAGCATCAACATTTGGTTTGTGAAAGAAGTTACCGATAAATACAAAGTGTTCTCTTTCTTCAAATGATTTCCATTTTTTTTGTTGATGAATAGCTATCTTATCTAATAGAAATGGCAAATAATAAAGAATTTTCTCATCAATTTTAAAAACATTTTTTAGTAAATCCATTTCAAAAGTTGAAATAATTAAAGACAAATCACATCTTAAAATAGCCGCAATTTCTCTTTTAGCATCATCAGATTTCAACAATGCTTCAGTGGTAAACTCTTCTTCGTTTTTTAATTGTTGATGTCTCGTTTTTCTTAAAAAATGTAAATCTTCAGTATCTAAAATCCGTAAAGCTTTTGGGCAATTTTCTGCAACTCGCCAACCAAATTGTTCTTCCATCATAAAACGATCGAACATCACAATTGTTGGGTTTAATTCTTTTATAAAATTATTAAAAGAAGAATTATTTAATTCAATAGAAACTTCATTAATTCCTAAAGCCTTTAAATGTGACGCTTTTTCTCCTTTTTGAGCTGGAGAGGCAAAAGTAATTTTCCAATTTTGTTTTAGAAATTGTTCAATTAATTGTAGCATTCTGCCCCCTGCAGCAGAAGAATTGGGTTCTACCCAAACGTAGCCAATAATTAAAACATTTTGGATTTTCAATTATTTAGCTTTTAATTGTTGCTTGTAATTTGCTTGCACTTTTTTACCCCAAGCAACTACAGCATCAATTTGTTCTTGTGTTAAATTAGCTTCAGAATGCGTCCAAGTATAAGAATTTAAAGGCATTTCTCCTTCTTCAACTTCTTCATACAACTCGTCCATCTTATGCTCTTTCTTTTTTAAAGAATAGTCGTTCCATTTAGAAAAGTTTAAATGCTTTTTACCATCTTTAACATGCTCATCTAACCAGTAATTTACAGGTGTAATGTTGTTATACCAAGGATATGTTGTTTTTGCTGAATGGCAATCGAAACAAGTAGTTTCTAATATTTTTCTGACATTTTCTGGTGGATTTGTTTCTGCCATAAAAGCAGTTACAGATTCTAAACTTCCTTCATTTTTTTCAGGACCAAAAAATTGTGAAATCAGTAAAATAATAAGTAGTAACAGTGCTATTTTTTTAAGTATTTTCATTTGTCAAGTTTTAAAATGTTCTAGTGAGTAAATCTACTAAATTCCTACTTTGTTCTGTGAAAATATCCGTATTTTTGTCAACTATTATTAAAAAACAAACCGAAAGGTTATCGATTACGCAAAACAAACGCACTCATGAAATACGATATTATTGTAATTGGATCTGGTCCTGGAGGATACATTTCTGCAGTTAGAGCTTCTCAATTAGGTAAAAAAGTAGCAATCATAGAAAAATACTCAACTTTAGGAGGTACTTGTACAAATGTTGGGTGTATTCCATCAAAAGCATTGTTAGATTCTTCTCATCATTACTATGATGCAGTTCATCACTTTGAAGAACATGGGATTTCTGTAGAAAAAACATCTTTCGATTTTGGAAAAATGATAGATAGAAAAGCTAAAATTGTTGAAACAACAACAGGTGGGATTAAATATTTAATGGACAAAAACAACGTTGATGTTTATGAAGGTTTAGGTTCTTTTGAAGATGCTACACATGTAAAAGTTTCTAAAAAAGATGGTACATCAGAAATACTTGAAGGGACTAGTGTAATAATTGCAACAGGATCAAAACCATCAACGCTACCTTTTATCAGTTTAGATAAAGAAAGAGTAATTACGTCTACAGAAGCACTCATATTACCTGAAGTACCAAAACATTTAATTGTTATTGGTGGTGGTGTAATTGGTTTAGAGTTGGGTTCTGTTTATAAACGTTTGGGTGCAGATGTTAGTGTTGTAGAGTATGCTCCAAAAATAACGCCAACAATGGATGCGGATGTTTCTAAAGAATTACAAAAAGTTTTAAAGAAACAAGGAATCAAATTTAATGTGAATCACGGTGTAACTTCTGTTGAAAGAAATGGAGATGAAGTTATTGTAAAAGCAAATAATAAAAAAGGTGAAGAGGTTACTTTTACTGGAGATTATTGTTTAGTTGCAGTGGGTAGAAAAGCATATACAGAAGGTTTAGGGTTAGAAAAAGTGGGTATAGAAGTTAATGAACGTGGGCAAGTTTCTGTAAACGATCATTTACAAACTAATATTTCTAATATTTATGCTATTGGAGATGTAGTGCAAGGTGCAATGTTAGCACATAAAGCTGAAGAAGAGGGTGTTGTAGTTGCAGAATATTTAGCGGGAGAAAAACCACATATTGATTATAATTTAATTCCAGGAATTGTTTACACATGGCCAGAAGTTGCTGCTGTTGGTAAAACGGAACAAGAATTAAAAGATGCAGGAGTTGATTATAAAGCGGGTAAATTTTCTATGAGAGCTTTAGGTAGATCTAGAGCAAGTGGAGATTTAGATGGTTTTGTAAAAGTTTTAGCAGATAAAAATACGGATGAAATTCTTGGAGTTCACATGGTTGGTGCACGTGTTGCAGATTTAATTATGGAAGCTGCAGTTGCAATGGAATTTAGAGCATCCGCAGAAGATTTAGCAAGAATATGTCATGGTCACCCAACCTATTCTGAAGCTGTAAAAGAAGCTGCAAAAGCTGCTTGGGACGGTAAACCTTTAAATGCTTAAAAATTATAATTAGACTATTTTACATAGTATTACAATATTTCATTAAAAAACCAGAGAAGTTAAGTTCTCTGGTTTTTTTATTATTATATTTTTTGTTTTAGACTAAAGCCTCCAACCAATATTAAAACCTAATCTAGGAACAATAATTGGCGAGTTTGTACCAAATAAGTTTCTACCAGCACCTCCGTAAAGGTCAAAAACTAAACCACCTTCAGCAACATATTTTAAACCTACAGCAATACCTAAAGCACCATCAGTATATTTTTCATAAGTAATTTCACTTTCTCCAACCTTTTCAATTGCTGTTTTTCCAGAATTAATTCCTACAAAACCTTCACCAAAAAAGTTCCATTTTTCATTTGTAGAAAAATAATGACGGTAATAAGGTGTTATCATAGTATTCTCATTATATCTAAAAGCAAGGTCTTGTTCTGCAAGATTAAAAAGTGCAGAAACACCAAAAGAAGAATCTTCAGTTATATAGCTTTCATAAGAAAACTCTAAACTTCTTATAACCAAAGCATCTGCAATATCTAATTTAATTTCTTGTTGTGAGTATCCTAAAGAACTAATTAAAAGGCCAAAAGCTAAAAGTATTTTTTTCATTTATTTATTTTTATTAATAACCATATTTTGTTTCTAAAACTATAATACAAACATACTAAAATCTAATTGTATTTTTAGAATCTGTAACCTAAAGAAATTCCTCCTCTACCAACAATATTTGTGTCAAAAAAATCTTCATTCTCTTTAATTAAATTTCTTCCAACACCCAAATACACTTCAGCAATAAAATTCTTTCTAGTAATAAATTTACCACCAACAGATATACCAAGCGCAAAATTTGTTGCTTTTGTTGTCTGATTATTATATACATAATTTCCGTTATTATCATAGTAATAATCAGATGCTTCATTTCCACTTCTGTTTAACATTCCAAATGCTTCAACAAAAAAACCTCTTGCAGTAAAATTTTCTGAAAAAAACCATCGGTAATAAGGAGTTAAAGAAAACTCTCTTAAAAGAATATCCTCAGAATCATTAAAGTTATAGAATAAACTTACCCCAAAGGAAGAATCGTTATTAATTAAGTACTCATAACCAATGTCAAAAGATGAAAGTGCGATTAAGTTAAAAGTATTTAACTTAATCTCATGTTTTTTATTTACATCTTGTGGATAAATGTCATCTTTTTCCTGAGCAATTGAATTGGTGGTAATTAAAAGTAAGAATGCTAGTATGAATTTTCTCATAGGTTTTTTTAATTAAATTTTTTAATTGCAAATCTATTAAAAAACTACAAAGTATAAATACATCAATAAGAAGAATTAGGACTTAAAAGTATAATTTAACTTATTTATTATCTGTAGATAGCATAAAAAGTCCTTTTACCAGTATTTTTTTACCTTCAAAATCCTTAGTATTTAATACTTCTACAAATGATTCATTTTTTTCTCCAACTTCTAGTTTTACCTTTTTAAAGGTATAATCATTACTTGTAATTGATTATTGGTAATATCTTGAGCGGTTCCCATAGGTGTTTTTGCCAAGGAGAATATTCGGAAGCCAATAACAAAAGCAATAAATAAAAGAATAATCAGTTTATTTTTTAAATTGAATTTATGATTTTTTCTAACAGCATTCATATAAAAACGATCAACGTATTTTTCTAGATGAAATTTTGCCATTAGTGGGAACAAATAAATTGATTTTGATGTAATAATTGTTACTTATTACAAAAGGTAACCTATTAAAAAATGGCTTTTAATTGAATGTTTCCAGTATGAATTGTTTTAGAATTTTCACTTTTTCTACCTAAATAATTCAAGTTTAAATTTAAAAAAGAATTCAATTTTTGATTAAATAGAAAACTCCAAGTGTAGTTGCTACCAGTTTGTAAACCTTCTAACATTTGATAGGCAACAGGTGTATTTGAATCTCCAGTAAAATCATTTAAAAAAGCGGTAATATTTGCGCTAATTTGTTGTTGTTTCTTACTGATGTAAAAATATTCTAAACCAATTTTTTGTTGTTTTAAAACTTCAAAATCTTGTAGTTTATTTTCTTTGTTTTTATAATGATAAAAGGCAGAAAGACGATGGTCTTTATGATATAAGAAACTAATTTTTGGTTGAATTTCCTTGGTATTAATTTGATAGTTTCTATTGCTAAAATTTTCAGTTTCTAAATCATTATTAGAGCGTTTTCCAAGTACATCAAATAACCAAAACTTGGCAAATTTATGCTGAAATTCTAGTTGATTCAATTTGGTGTTGTTTTCCTGATTTCCAATAAAGTATTGTTGCTTATTTTTTGATTTTCCGTAGGTGTACGTAAAACTATATTTCTGTAAATTTTTATTGAAGTAGAAATTATTTCTGAAACTTAAATTCAGACCAATTAATTTGTTTTCATCAAAATCAAAAGGATTTAAATTAAAAGAATTCCCAATACGTTCTTGTTCATTGTCAACGGATAAAAAAGACTGATTATAAAAATGCGAAACTGTCTTTTTGAAACTGTTTTTATCCTTCCATTGTGCAGGATTTATTGTTAAAGATTGGCTCCATTTTGCACGTTGCGTAGCCGTATAGCGCAAGTTAGGTAATGGAAGACGTAAATATTCTGCTTGATCTTGAAATTGTGCAATTTCAAACTCATTAAACTCTTGAATACTGTTATTATTATAATCAATCCATGTATAAAACCCAAGTCCAGGCTCTGTTTTTACATACACATAATCTTGTCTGGCAACGTTACCGGATGAAGTTTCAAAGACAGTTCCTAAAGAGATAAAATCATTAAACAAACGTTGATTAAAAACGACCTTAGAATTTAATGATTTTTCGTTGTCAGAAAAAGTATTTTCTGTAATTCTATAATTTGCAAAAACAGCTAAGTTTGTTGCTTTATTCTGAATCAACTTACTATTGATATAAAATGTTTTACGGTTATTTATTTCGGTAAATTTATTTGATTTTACACTGTCGTTATTTCTATAGTTGAGTCCGATTTTCGCAAAAACTTTGGTAGAATCTCCTAAACCTAAATAGGTTTCATATTCTTTAAATTTATGACTTGTATTCACCAACTCTTGTGTGGTTTTATTCTTTTTATCGTTCGTTTCAAAATTGATGAAAGCACCAAGCCAGCTTTTAGTAAAACTTTGTTCCGCTTTTGCTTTGGCTCTAAAGAAGGAGTTTTTTTCTAACTCAGAAGTGTTGTTTAAAAAACTACCATCAACATAAAAAGATGTGTTTTTAAAATGGGTTTTAGCGTTTAAGATATGTTTTGTTCCGTTAAAGTTTTCTGTATAATTCAACCTATTAAAACTATAAGAAACATAGTCCTTTTTTTTATTTTCTAAAATGAATTTTGTTTGTAGTAAACTCTTATTTCCAGTGGTAGTAATTAGGTTCCAATCTCTTTTAAATTCGATAGATTCAAAACGTTGTTCAGTGAAAAAATTAGCATGTTTAAATTCGAAATTCACATCACTTTTTAATTGCCATTTTTTATCTATTAGAGTCTGTTGCCAGCCAATTAGAGTCGCAATTCCCGCATTTGAAGCATCATCAACAGAAGAAAATAAATTTAAATCATTATTACTAAAAGCGATTTCTGTATTTAAGGTTGTTTTTTCGTTTGGTTGATAGCTAGAACTTACAACTGCAATCTGATATTTTGAAGGTGCAATTAAACGAACAATTGGGTTATAATCACCTAAATTTTCACCAACAAATTTAAAGATGTTTCCAATTGCTATGGTGCTGTCAAAAGAATAATTTCCGTTATTTGTGCCAACATTTGTAAAGGTTACATTGTATAGTTCTGCAGTTTCATCTGTAGCATATTCAAAAGTTTCAATGTTGCCGTTTTGTGTTTTTTTATAGAGTATCTTGTTTTCAGAATAGGTGTCAAGATATGCACTTTCAGAGGTCATTAAATCTTGATTATTACCTGCATTTGCTAATATTTGCTTTTGATTATCTGTTAAACTTTGTTGTAGTGGTTGATTTTTTGCATCATTTTCATTGTAAAAATAACCGCTTAAACTAAATTTTTCAGTTTTAAAAGAAGCCTCTTCGTAGGTTATGAAACGAGAATAATTTCTGTCGGAATATTGAAATTCTACCGTAATTCTCATATCATTTGTAATAGGAAAAGTGGTGTTGAATTCTATTTCTGCTAAGTTGTAATCTATTGTGTAGTCTTCATCTTGGCCACGTTTTATGGCAATTCCATTTATATAAACAATTTCGCTTTTGGCAATAACAATTATTGCAGGTTCATTATTTGCACCAAGTAGTTTGTAAGGACCTTGGTTTCCTTCAACCCCAGTGAATTTAAAACTGCTAAATTTACCTCTAACAATAGCGCCAGAACCGCCTACTTTTAGGTTCTTATTTATGTTAGCTTCAACTTGTAAACCAGAAACTTGCTTATTAAATTTAAGAAAATAACTTTCTTGATTACTTAAAGAAATGTCACCAGCTTTTACGCGCCAATTTTTGCTGAACATTTCTATGAAAATTCGATCGAAATCTGTAATGTTTTGAGAATATCCATTTTCTTGTAACGGAATATTTGTGTCAAAAATATTTGCTCTTAACGTAACGTCTTTAGATAATTTACCAGAGATTTCTAAATCTAAAGCAGCATTTGTAACAGCGTTTTGATTGTTACCACCAGTAACTCCACGTGTAATAAAACCTTTGGTTTGTAAACCTTCAAAAAGTTTTATTTCTGAGGGTTTGTTGGTCGTTGCTAATTTGAATAATTTTCCTTGACTTCCTATATTTGGTAAAATTAAATTTTCATCAAAAGGAGAATAAACCTTTGTTAAAAATGCTGGAAATCTAAAATATTCAATAGTAATTTCAGGATATTTTTTAGAATTGATAATTAAAATGGCTTTTCTAAAATCAACTTTATATTCTTGTGAATTAATAATGGAATTCTGTGAATTTAAAACTTTAAATTTCTGTGAATTAATATTTATAGAATCTATTTGAATCGTATCTTTTTGAATACTTATTTTTTTAGTCCTGAATTCTTTGGATGTAGTTTGTGCTTGGGCACAAAACCCAAGAAGTATTAAAAAAAGAAGACAGATTTTTTTTGTCATAAAATACAAACGTAGTTCTAACAAAAATAGTTTAAAATAACGATTGTTGTTTTACAGGGCTTTCATGTTCTAGTAACCATTTTTTACGCCAAATTCCACCAGCGTACCCCGTTAAAGAACCATCAGATCCTATTACCCTGTGACACGGAATAATAATCCATATAGGATTTTTACCATTAGCAGCCGCAACAGCCCTAATTGCCTTTACATTATCAAGCGCTTTGCTTTGTTCTAAGTAAGTTTTAGTTTTATTAAAAGGGATATTTAATAACGCTGTCCAAACTTTTTTCTGAAAAGTGGTTCCTTTTGGATTTAATTTTAAGTCAAAATTTGTTCTTTCTCCAGTAAAATATTCTTCTAATTGAAGAACACAATCTTCCAAACATTCTGGAGTTTTTAAATTTAGGCTTTCATTAGAAATCGCATCATCATCTAAAACAGACACAGATTGAATTCCGTTTTCGTCTCCAATAATTTTTGCAGTTCCAATTGGTGTTTTGTAGTATGTAATTTTAGATTCCAAAAATATCTTTTGAATTTTGAGTAGTAATTTCAGCAATTTCTTCGAAAGTTAATTCATAAATAGCAACTAATTTATCTACAACTTGTGTTATGTAAGAACTTTCGTTTCGTTTTCCTCTGTAAGGAGTAGGAGCTAAGTAAGGTGAATCTGTTTCTAAAACAATCTGTTTAATATCAATTTCATTTAAAAATTTATCAATTTTTCCGTTTTTAAAAGTTGCAACTCCACCAATTCCAAGTTTCATATTATAAGAAATTGCTTTTTTAGCTTGCGCTAATGTTCCTGTAAAACAATGAAAAATTCCTCTTAAATCATCACTTTTTTCTGATTCTAAAATTTCAAAAATTTCATCAAAAGCATCACGACAATGAATTACTATAGGTAATTTTTTTTCTTTTGCCCATTGTATTTGAGTTCTAAAAGCTTCTTGTTGTTGAGGTAAAAAAGTTTTGTCCCAAAATAAATCAATTCCTATTTCACCAATTGCATAAAAATTACGTTTATCAATCCATTCTTTTACCAGGGCCAATTCTTCTTTGTAATTTTCTTTTACAGAAGTTGGATGCAAACCCATCATCAGAAAAACATCATTTGGGTATTTATTTTCTAAATCTAACATTCGTTCTGTATAAGAACTATCTATTGCAGGAATAAAAAAGCGAGAAACACCGGCATCTAAAGCACGTTGCATCATTGCTTGTCTATCTTCATCAAACTGTTCAGAATATAAATGTGTATGCGTATCTGTAATCATTTTTTAATTGAATTTACCTAGACAAAACTAAGTAATTCTATCGATGTTAAAGGCACTATTTTCTTTATTTATAAGGTCATTTTCTTATTTGTTTTTCAACAAAACGGTTATTGTATAGCGCTTTATAAAGCGTACCTTTGCAGAAAATTAGAAAGATGATGACTTTTGAAGATTTAGATTTATCAAATCAATTACAGTATGCTATTGATGATTTAGGATTTAAGAACCCTACACCAATTCAAGAGCAGGCTTTTTCTGTAGTAAGATCTGGTAAAGATGTTGTAGGAATTGCGCAAACAGGAACCGGAAAAACGTTTGCTTATATGTTGCCAATTCTTAGAGATTTAAAGTTTTTAAAAACGCAGCATCCAAGAATCTTGGTTTTAGTGCCAACACGTGAATTAGTTTTACAAGTTGTTGATGAAATTGAAAAATTAGCAGCCTATATTAATGTGCGTGTTTTAGGAGTTTATGGAGGTGCAAATATTAATACCCAAAAGCAATCTATTGCGCAAGGACAAGATATTATTGTAGCAACACCTGGTCGTTTGTATGATTTAGCGTTAAGCAATACTTTAAAGCTAAAAACCATTCAGAAATTAGTGATTGATGAAGTTGATGTCATGCTAGATTTAGGATTTAGGTTTCAATTATTAAACATTTTTGATGTGTTGCCAGAGAAAAGACAGAATGTGCTTTTTTCTGCTACAATGACAGAAGATGTTAATGCATTAATTTATGATTTTTTTAAAAATCCTACTAAAATAGCTATTGCAGTAAGTGGAACTCCACTTGATAATATTAAGCAACAAGCTTATAATTTACCTAATTTTTTTACAAAAGTAAATTTATTACATCACTTATTAAGAGATAAACAAGCCTTCCATAAAGTATTAATTTTTGTTGCTTTTAAAAGAAGTGCAGATTTGCTCTTTAAACATTTAGAAGAGATTTTTGGAAGCGAATCTTGTGTGATACATTCTAATAAAACACAAAATTATAGAATACGTTCTATTCGTCAGTTTGATGAAGGAAAAAACAGAATTTTAGTAGCTACAGATGTGATGGCTCGTGGTTTAGATTTTGATAATGTTTCTCATGTTATCAATTTTGATACGCCAGATTTTCCAGAAAACTACATGCACAGAATTGGTAGAACAGGTAGAGCAGAAAAAGAAGGAACTTCTATTTTATTTTCTACAAAGAAGGAAGAGGAATTAAAAGAAAGCATTGAGCAATTGATGGATTTTAAAATTCCTGTTTTAGAATTGCCAGAACAAGTAGAAATTTCTACTGAATTAACAGAAGATGAGCGCCCAAGAGAAGATCAAGGAATTTCAAAAAACAGAACTTCTTTAGAATATGTTCCTGGAGCTGCATTTCATGATAAAAGCGAAAAAAATAGTCAAGTTAATTTAGGCGGTTCTTACCGAAGAGAAATTGCTAAAAAATACAAGAAGCCAAAAACTCGTGGCGATAAAAATTACAATTTAAGAAATAAAAAGAAGTAATATTTATGCATATTTTAACTGCGCAAGAACTTCATAATCTTGCTATGAATATTGTTGGTAAGAAGCTCCAAAAAATGGGGTATGAGTTTCAAGCAATAAATAGTCAGTTAAAAAGACATCCACAATTTGTCTTATTTAAAAAAGGAGAACCTACAATTTTTGTGCTAGTAAAAGCAACAAATAATGTTCAAAATTCAGAAGAATATGATGTTTTATGGATGGAGACTTTTAAAGCACACGCAAAAAAACAAAACGCTAAAGTCTGGTTTGCAGGCGTTGGTATTGCAAATGCAGAAAGTGTAGAGAACCCTGTATTTAAAGATCAACCCTATTATGTTGCTTTTGAAGATTTTATCAAAATTCTAGAGTAAGTAGGTTTTTAGATTTGCAGGAGCCCTGTACCATTTTTCGAGTAACAAAGTAAAAATTAAATTTTTTATCATGTACTTAATATTCCTCAATTATTAAAATTTTACTGATTATTCTTCGTTTTTGGAAGGTTGAAATAGAACGTTGTTTCTATATTAGGAGTGCTTTCTACGTATATTTTTCCATTATAATTAGAAATAATTTTTTCAACAATACTTAATCCAGTTCCTGTAGATTTATTAGATTCAATTACTTCAAACATTTTAAATATTTTTTTGTGATATTTCGAATTTATTCCAATTCCGTTATCCTTGACTGAAAAAAGATAGTCTTTTTCTGTCGTCTCACATCCTAATTCAATGAAACCACTTTCTTTATCGATGTAGTCTAAAGCATTCTGTAGTAGAATTTCAAATACTTTTTTCAACATACTTTCATCGGCAAAAAGAACGGGTAGTTCATTCTTTATTTTAATTGTAATATGAGCAGGTGTGTGTATTTCATTTATTACTAGTTTTGCAATCTCGTTGCTGCTAATAAAAGTGTCTTTAAAAGTAGTGTTGGTAATGTTCTTGTATTGTTCAAGCTTTACTAATAGCAACTCCATTTGTTCTACTTTTTCTCCCATAAGTTGAACCGTGTTCGTAGAGTTTTCCAAATTGTTAGTTTCTGTTAGTTCTTCTTGAGACCAGGCTAAAAGGTCTGAAACGTTTCTTAAGGAAGATTTTAATTCATGGGAAATTAAATGCGCATAATTATCTAGTTCATCTCGTTGAACTTCAAGAATAGCAGACAACGTTATTGTCTTATCAATAATTTTTTGATCTATAATTATTTTCTTTTTAATTTTATTTTCAACAGCATTCAACAAATCATTTACATTTATAGGTTTTGTTAAATAATCTTCAGCTCCTAGGTTCATTCCATTTCTTATATCTTCTTTTTCACCTTTTGCAGAAAGAAAAATTAAAGGAATACTACTTGTTTTTTTATTAGTTTGTAGTTTTTTAAACATTTCAATACCATTAAGCTCTGGCATTAAAATGTCTGAAATAATAAGATCTGGATCTTCTTTCAATGCTATTTCAAAACCAATTTTTCCGTTTTCAGCTTGAAAAACAGTATAATTTTCCATTACTAAGATGTCGAAAATTTCTTCTCTAATGGCCAATGTATCCTCTACAATTAATATTTTATGCATACTATTTAGTTCTTTTTGGGATTTTAACAACAAAGGATGTACCACTTCCAATAGTGCTATTCACTATTATTTTACCTCCTATTACTTCTATAGCTTCTTTTGCAATTGACAAACCAAGACCTGTTCCCTGAATTAAATCTACATTCTGTCCTCTAGTAAAAGGTTGAAATATATTTTTGAACTCAGATTCTGGAATCCCGATACCATAATCTATAATCGAAATAATTATGTGGTTTTTTTTAGAAGCTAATTCAATATGAACTTTTTTATTACGTGGAGAATACTTTATAGCATTACTTATTAAATTTATAAAAATATTTCTGCCCAATTTTTCATCAATAAATAGGTCAGATTTTTTTAAACCTTCATTATCAATTAGTAATATTTCGTGAGATTTTTTGTGAGAACTATAGACCTCTTCAATAATTTCATAAATAAAATTTCCAAAATTTATATGTCTGGGATTGTTTTTAAGCTTACCTGCATCTGCTTGTCCAACAATTAAAATGTCATCCAATAATTTTGTCATATGCATTACTTGATCTTCTATTTTATCTAGCTTTTTTTCAATCATAATTGGTTCCATTTTAGTCCAGTATTTTTTAATAGATCCGGCAGCAAAATTAATAGCAGATAATGGTGTTCTAAATTCATGAGAGGCTGTAGATACGAATTTAGACTTTAGTTCACTTAGTTCTTTTTCCTTTTTCAAGGCTTCATGTAACTCTCTGGTTCTTTCATCTACCATAAGTTCTAGTTCTTTTCTGTAACTAGCTAATTCTGTAATATCTTGCCCTACACCAATAACCCCCGTAATTTTACCGTTCGCGTCACGGCGCGTACTCGAGTTTAATAATACCATTACACGGTGGCCATTTTTGGTAAATAATGGGAACTCAAAGTTGGCAGTTTCCTTCCCTTTTAAAGCGTCATCTAATACTTTTTTTACGGATTCTCGGTAATCTTCAGTTATGTAGGTTTGTACTAGATTTTTTCCAAATACATCGCCTTTTTTAAATCCAGTAATTTTCTCAGAAGTTTGATTCCATTCATTCACGAGTCCTCCACTATCGATACCAAAAATAGGCGCATTTGCAGTATCAATTAATCGTGTCAAGTCACGTGCTACGTGTTCCATCTTAGAACGATAACCATCGAGTTCTTTTTGAAAAGCAAGTTCTTTTTTAGCGATGGCTAATTCATTTGCTCTTTTTTCCTTTTCTTTATTTTGAAAAGCAAGTTCTGTATTTGCAAGCACTAATTCGTCTGCTCTTTTTTCCTTTTCTTTATTTTGAAAAGCAAGTTCTGTATTTGCAAGCACTAACTCGTCTGCTCTTTTTTCCTTTTCTTCATTTTGAAAAGCAAGTTCTGTATTCGCAATATTTAATTCGTCTGCTCTTTTTTCTTTTTCTTCATTTTGAAAAGCAAGTTCTGTATTCGCAAGTACTAATTCATCTGCTCTTTTTTCTTTTTCTTCATTTTGAAAAGCAAGTTCTGTATTCGCAAGTACTAATTCATCTGCTCTTTTTTCCTTTTCTTCATTTTGAAAAGCAAGTTCTTTATTCGCAATATTTAATTCGTCTGCTCTTTTTTCTTTTTCTTCATTTTGAAAAGCAAGTTCTGTATTCGCAAGTACTAATTCGTTTGCTCTTTTTTCCTTTTCTTCATTTTGAAAAGCAAGTTCTGTATTTGCAAGTACTAATTCGTCTGCTCTTTTTTCCTTTTCTTTATTTTGAAAAGCAAGTTCTTTATTCGCAATATTTAATTCATTTGCTCTTTTTTCTTTTTCTTCATTTTGAAAAGCAAGTTCTGTATTTGCAAGCACTAATTCGTCTGCTCTTTTTTCCTTTTCTTTATTTTGAAAAGCAAGTTCTTTATTCGCAATATTTAATTCATTTGCTCTTTTTTCTTTTTCTTCATTTTGAAAAGCAAGTTCTTTATTTGCAAGCACTAATTCGTCTGCTCTTTTTTCTTTTTCTTCATTTTGAAAAGCAAGTTCTTTATTTGCAAGCACTAATTCATCTGCTCTTTTTTCCTTTTCTACATTTTGAAAAGCAAGTTCTTCATTCGCAATATCTAATTCATTTGCTCTTTTTTCCTTTTCTTTATTTTGAAAGGCAAGTTCTGTATTCGCAATATTTAATTCGTCTGCTCTTTTTTCTTTTTCTTCATTTTGAAAAGCAAGTTCTTTATTTGCAAGCACTAATTCGTCTGCTCTTTTTTCCTTTTCTACATTTTGAAAAGCAAGTTCTTCATTCGCAATATTTAATTCGTCTGCTCTTTTTTCTTTTTCTTCATTTTGAAAAGCAAGTTCTTCATTCGCAATATTTAATTCGTCTGTTCTTTTTTCATTTTCTTCATTTTGAAAAGCAAGTTCTTTATTTGCAAGCACTAATTCGTCTGCGCGGTTATCTATGTCTTTGTTTAGAAAAGAAATTTCTAAACTTTTTTCCGTAGCTATATAATCTGCCTTTATTCGTGCTTCTTGTTCTCTTTTTAGTGCTTTTTTTTCTATGTCCAACTGTTGTTCGTTTTTAGGGTGTGTGTTTTGTTGGTTGTATACCGTTTATGCTTCGCGATTATGGGTTGAACTATTTTGATACCAAACTGGTTTTCGACGAACTCTAAAAATTTATTAAATATGAATTATATTTTATAATTACCATATCTAAAATTAACAGCGTTTGGGGACTCTTAGGTAATAATAAAGATTAATTTAAAAAGTTACTTAAAATTAAATTTGAAAGTTTGAGGGTTAATGTTTAATTTAAATCAGCATAATTTTATGTAATACCATCGTTTATGTCTTGATACGAGTTAAAATTCTACCTATTATTTTTTCTAAAAAGAAGTTCTTTTTAAGAATAAATTTATTAAATATACGATTTTTTACTCAATTTACGATTTTTTACTCATTAAGGTGATCGGGAAAATACTTTTTTTACAAAAAAAAACCACTCAAAAGAGTGGTTTTTATATTTTAAAAGAGACTGAAAATTAGTTTTCTTTTTGCTCTAACAATTCAAAGAATTGATTTAATTTAGGCATAATAATAATTTTTGTTCTTCTATTTTTAGCTTTATTTTCAGCGGTATCATTAGGTGCTAATGGCACATATTGACTTCTTCCAGCTGCAATTAACCTCTCTGGTTTTACACCATATTTGTATTGTAAAATTCTAGTAATTGAAGTAGCTCTTAAAGCAGATAAATCCCAATTGTCTTGAATAATATTTCTTTTAATTGGAGTCGCATCTGTATGACCTTCAATCATAACTTCCATTTTAGGCTGGTCATTAATAACTTTAGCAATTTTTTCTAAAACAGTGTACGCATTATCAGTTACATTATAGCTTCCGCTTTTAAATAATAACTTATCAGATATAGAGATAAACACTACTGTTTTTTCAACCCTTACTTCAATGTCTTTATCTTGAATACCGTTTGTTAAATTTTTAGTTAAATGATATTTTATGGCAAGATTTAAAGAATCTTTTTGTGTCATAGCTTTTCTAACACCATTAATATATTTGTCTTTTTCACTTAATTGAGAAATAACATTTTTAATATTATCTGAAGAAGATTGTGTTAAAACAGTTAAGTTTTCAACTTGTTTTAAAGCTGTTTTTTTGTCCTCTTTTAAAGATCTAACTTGTTCTGTTAAAGAAAAGGCCTTAGCACCCTCTTTTTCATTTTCAATTACACATTTTTGTAAACTAGCTTTTACATTTACTAATTCTGCTTTTGTTTGATCATGTTTTGTTTGTAATGTAACAAGTTCTTTCTTAGATACACAAGAACTTACTAGAACAATCGATAATAGGAGCAATGATATTTTTTTCATATTATAGTCTTTAAATTAAGTTAACAAACTTAACAAAATGTAACCACAAAAAGTAGCTTTAACTACATTTTGTGAAAAATTTAAGCACTATTTTTGTTATTAAATTCAAAATTTGATGAAATTTAAAAAGCTACTTGTAATTCTAACAGTTTCAACTGTTTTACTTTCTTGTACAAAAGAAGAAAAACAACAAGATTTCATTTTAAAAGGACTTGTTTTTGGAACTACGTATAAAATCGTTTATTTAAATTCTTCAATAAACTATCAAAAATCTATAGATAGTTTATTCTATTTAGTAAATAAATCAACTTCAACCTATTTACCTACTTCAGATATTTCTAAAATAAATAAAGGAGAAACTGATGTGAAAGTAGATGCTATTTTTATAGAAGTTTTTAATAAGTCAAAGCGAATTTTTAAAGAAACTGATGGTTTTTTTGACCCAACAGTTGGTAACTTAGTAAATGCCTGGGGTTTTGGACCAAAAACAGGAAAGAAAAACTTAAGTGATGATGAAGTGAAAAAACAAATGCAGTTTGTAGGCTTAGACAAAGTGAAAATTGAAAATAGAATTGTTATAAAGGAAGATTCTAGTATTTATTTAGATTTTAATTCTATCGCAAAAGGTTTTGGGATTGATGTTATTGCTCGTTTTTTTAATACTAAGAATATTGATAATTATTTAATTGAAATTGGAGGTGAAATAAGAGCAAATGGTTTCAAAAAAAATAATGAACCTTGGGTGATTAAATTAGTGAATCCTGTAAAAAAAGATTCAGAGAATGGGTTCAAAAAACTAAATATCTCTAATAAATCTATGGCAACTTCTGGTAATTATAGAAAGTTTAGAATTGCTGAAGATGGAAAAAAATATGTTCATACTATAAACCCTAAAACGGGTTATGCAAAAGAAAGTAATTTATTAAGTGCTTCTGTAATAGCCAACTTAGATTGTGCAGATGTAGATGCTTATGCAACTGCTTTTATGGCAATGGGTTTAGAGAAAACAAAAGAATTTTTAAAAACTCATAAAAACCTGCATGTTATTTTATTATATGTAAACAATAAAGGGGTCATAAATGAATTTACTACATACACCTACAACTAGGTAATTATATTACATAATATATTTGCTATGTCGCATCATAAAATTGAGAAGAATTAATCTAATTATTAGAAATTTATTGCTAGCACTTTAAAGTGCAATAACTTTTACCATTTCTAATGCACAAGCTAATACTGAGTTAGCAGTTGAGTATATAAATGCAGTGTCTTTTGATGATTATATGCTATGAATGAAATAAAATTATTTTTTATAACATACAGGAAGAATTTCATTCTTCATTAAACAAAATCGTTCTAGTTTTTCTGGAGTAATTTTTTGTGTATAATCAACTTCATCTACTTTAAAACCAATAGCACGAAGTTTGTTAAAATAATCGCGACCATAAACTCTAACATGGTCATACTGTCCAAAGATTTTAGCACGTTCTTTTCTATCAGTTATAGTGTTATCCTCAAAGGTTTTTTCTCTAGATAAATCTTGAGGAATTTGAAATATTCCCATACCGCCAGTTTTTAGAACTCTGTATAACTCTTGCATGGCTTTTGTATCATCATCTATATGTTCTAAAACATGATTACAAAAAACAACATCAAATTCGTTTTCTTTAAAAGGTAAATCGCAAATATCTGCTTTTACGTCTGCAATAGGAGATTCTAAATCAGAAGTTATATAATCCAGGTTTTTTTGCTTTCTAAAAATATCTAAAAAACATTGTTCAGGAGCAATATGTAAAACTTTTAATTTTTCTTTTGAAGTAAAAAAAGCAGTTTCTTGCTGAAGAAAAAGCCACATTAATCGATGTCTTTCTAAAGCTAATGTAGAAGGAGAAAGTGCGTTTTGACGTTGTTTTCCATATCCATAAGGCAAAAATTTGCGAAAACTTTTGCCATCAATTGGATCTGTAAAATTATCTCCTTTTAAATAAAAAGCGATAATGGGTCTTACCCAATAACTTGCTTTTATTAAAAAAGGACGTGGAATTGTATTTAATATGGATTTGAATATAGACACTAAGTGTTATAAATTAGCTCTAAATTCATCTTCTTCATTACTTTCAATACCTAAAGCTTCATAAATATATTTAAAAGTAGAAAGTAGTTCTGGTTTTCCATTAACAATTGCAATATCATGTTCAAAATGAGCAGATGGTTTTCCGTCTAAAGTTGTAATTGTCCAACCATCAGAATGTTGTTTTATTTTATGAGTTCCTAAATTGGTCATAGGTTCTATAGCAACTACCATCCCTTCAACAAATTTTTTGCCTCTTCCTCTTTTTCCGTAATTTGGCATTTCTGGATCTTCGTGCATTTCACGCCCTAAACCATGACCAACTAATTCTCTAACAACACCATAACCATGATCTTCTGTAAATTTTTGAATTGCATAACCTACATCACCAACTCTATTTCCAGCTTTCAACTCTCTAATACCAACGTATAAACTTTCTTTGGTAATGTCTAATAATTTTTTTGTGTCAGCAGCAATTTCACCTACAGCAAATGTATACGCATGATCACCATAAAAACCATTTTTCTTTGCACCACAATCAATAGAAATAATATCTCCCTCTTTTAATAGTTCTTTGTTAGGAATTCCATGAACTACTTGAGCGTTTGGACTCATACAAAGCGTATTTGGAAAGTCATATAAACCTAAAAAACCAGGAATAGCACCTTCTGCTCTTATAAAGTCTTCTGCAAGTTTATCTAAATATAAAGTAGAAACACCTGGTTTTACTTCTTTTGCAAGCATTCCTAATGTTTTTGAAACTACCAATGCACTTTCGCGCATAATTTCTATTTCTTCTTTAGTTTTTATTTTAATCATCTTCAAATATATTGAATTGCAAAGGTACTTATTTAGATTTTTATTTTATCATCAGAATTATAAGATAAAATATGATATAGTTCATTTTTTAGAAAAATGTTTATTCGGTAATTTGCTTTATAAATAAATAAAGAGTGTATAAATTAGCAACAGCATCAGAAGCAGTAAAGGTTATTAAGTCTAACAATAGGGTTTATATTCAGGCAGGAGCTGCAGCTCCGCAAGAATTAATAATTGCAATGACGAATAGGCATGAAGAATTAAGAAAAGTAGAAGTTTGTCATCTACATACAGAAGGATTAGCACCTTATGCTAATGTAAGTCTTAAGAAGAGTTTTCATGTAAATTCTTTTTTTATTGGTTCAAATGTGCGGCATACAATAAAAGTAGGAAATGGTTCTTATACACCCGTTTTTTTAAGCGAAGTTCCAATGCTTTTTAAGCGAAACATACTTCCTGTAGATGTAGCTTTAATTCATGTTTCTAAACCAGATAGACATGGCTATTGCTCTTTAGGTGTTTCTGTTGAAGCAACTTTAGCTGCTATAGAAAATGCAAAACATGTAATAGCACAAGTTAACCCACAAATGCCTCGCGTTCATGGAGAAGGAATTATACATGTTTCTGAAATTGATACTTTGGTTGAAGTAGATACTCCAATTTTTGAACATTTGATGCCAAAATCTACTGAAGTAGAACATAAAATTGGTGCGTATGTTGCTAATTTAATTGAAGACAAAAGTACACTTCAAATGGGAATAGGAACAATTCCAAATGCGGTGTTGTCTAAATTAGAAAATCATAAAAATTTAGGTTTACACACAGAAATGTTTTCTGATGGAGTTATAAATTTGATAGAAAAAGATGTAATTAATGGAAATTACAAAGGCATAAACCCTGGAAGGTCTTTAGCTACTTTTTTAATAGGAAGTAAAAAATTATATGATTTTGTTGACGATAATCCGTTTGTAGAGTTACGATCTGCAGATTATGTAAATGATGCTTCAAATATAAAGTTAAATCCAAAAATGGTTGCAATAAACTCTGCTATAGAGGTAGATTTAACTGGACAAATTTGTGCAGATTCTATTGGAGGGAAATTGTATTCTGGTGTTGGAGGTCAAATGGATTTTATGAGAGGAGCTTCTTTAAGTAATGGAGGAAAAGCCATTATTGCACTTCCCTCAATGACTAAAAAGGGAGTTAGTAAAATTGTTCCTTTTTTGAAAAATGGAGCAGGGGTTGTTACTACAAGGGCGCATGCTCATTATATTGTTACAGAATTTGGTGTCGCTAATTTGTATGGAAAAACATTAAAACAAAGAGTTAAGGAGTTGGTTAAAATTGCACATCCAACTCATAGAGAACTTATTGAAAAATCATATTTTGATGAGGTAAGAGACTAAGATTAGATATTAAAAAGAAAACACCTAAATTTTAGTTTAGGTGTTTTTTAAGTTATTTTAAAAAAGAGAAAAAGCCTTTTTTCTTTTTTACGCCAGGTTCATAGTTAAATATTTCTTTGTAGATTTCTGTCCAACCTAAAAATCCACCAACGTTTCTGTCATCAATAAATAAATCTGCATGAATTTTTCTACTGTATTTTTTATCAAATATTTCTTCAGGGAAACTTTTATTTACTGCGTAAAACTCAATACCATTTTCTTTGCAAAAAACAACAGCTTCATCTAGTTTAGAGCCACACCTATAGGTCCAAAGAATTAATCGATACCCTTCTGATTGTAGTTTTTTTAATGTTTCAAAAGCAAAAATAATGGATTTCCCGATTTTTGGATACGCATCTTCTACAATGGTTCCATCAAAATCTACTGCTATTATTTTACTATTATTGGTAAGCATTATTTTATTTATCGTAAGAATGTTTATATGCTTGTCCTGAAAGAATTTTTAATATATCTTTTTCTAAAGATTCACGAGCATATTCTACATAACGTCCAATTTCTTTGCCGTCTCTGTAAAAAATAAAAGTGGGTACTCTTTTAATAGTAAGACCTCTTTGTAAATTATCGGGTGTTTTTTTACTTCTGTTTACTGTAATTAACTCAAAGTTTTTAGTATTAAAATCTGCTTGTTCTAAAATTTTATAAAAACGAGGAGTTTCTCTTTTACTATCTACACACCAAGTTCCCATAAAACCTTTAATTTTAACTCCTTTAAGTTTTTCTTTTAAAGCATTTACAGTTGCTGCATCTGGCTTGTAAGTATCATATCTTTGATTAAACCACCTTGAATAAGGTGCTTGGTTAAAAGATTCTTTATCTACTAAGCCAATCAAATCACCGCTTTTATTTTTTTGTGCAGTCACTTTTTTCTGAGTAGCACAAGATGATATAATTACAATTATTGCAATAAGGAAAAAGTTTTTCATTTCTAAAAATTAAATTACAATAAAGAGTGTTGTGTCATTTCTTTAGGTTGTTCAACTCCCATTAAATCTAAAATAGTAGGAGCAATGTCGCCTAATATACCACTTTTTATTGATTTTATTTCTTTGTCAATTAAAATGAAAGGTACAGGATTTGTAGTGTGAGCTGTATTAGGAGAACCATCTGGATTCATCATTGTTTCACAGTTACCATGATCTGCAATTAATAGAATAGAATACCCATTTTCTAAACCTGTTTCAATTACATCTTTTGCACATTTATCTACTGCTTCACAAGCTTTAATAGCAGCTTCCATAATACCTGTATGCCCAACCATATCTCCATTAGCAAAGTTTAAACAAACAAAATCTGTTTCCCCTTTTTCTAAATCTTCACAAAGTGCATCTTTTAATTCATAAGCACTCATTTCTGGTTTTAAGTCATAAGTAGCAACTTTTGGAGAGTTTTTTAAAATTCTAGATTCTCCTTCAAAAGGTTCTTCTTGTCCGCCAGAAAAGAAAAAAGTTACGTGTGGATATTTTTCTGTTTCTGCAATTCTAATTTGTTTTTTACCTGCTTTAGATAAAACTTCTCCCAAAGTATTTTTAATATTATCACTATTGTAAATAACATTTATTCCTGTAAAAGATTTATCATACAAAGTCATCGTTGTATAGTATAAATCTAATTTTTTCATATTGTATTCTGGAAAATCTTTTTGAGATAAAGCATTTGTTAACTCTCTTCCTCTATCTGTTCTGTAGTTAAAGAAAAGAACCACATCACCATCTTTAATTTGTGATTTTGGAGTGCCATCTTCCTTTGTTACAATAATAGATTTATGAAATTCATCCGTAATTCCTGCTTCGTAATTTGCGTTCATTGTAGCAATTACATCTGTAGTTTTTGTTCCAACTCCATTTACAAGACCATCATAAGCTTCCTTAACACGTTCCCATCTATTATCTCTGTCCATTGCATAATAACGTCCAGTAACAGAGGCTAATTCTCCACCATTTTCTTTCATGTATTGCTGAACATCATTTATAAAATAGGTTCCAGATTTAGGATCACAATCTCGTCCGTCTGTAAATGCATGTAAATACACATTTTCAACATTATTTTCTTTTGCAACATCTATAATTCCTTTTAGATGATCTATGTGTGCATGAATTCCTCCATTAGAAACCAAGCCTAATAAATGAACATCCTTGTTATTTTCTTTAGCATAATTAAGCGTATCTAATAATGCTTTTTCTTTTCCTAAAGTTTTTTCTCTTACCGCTTTATTGATACGTGCTAGATTCTGATAAACGATTCTTCCTGCACCTAAATTCATATGTCCTACTTCAGAATTACCCATTTGTCCTTCTGGTAAACCAACATGTTCACCATCAGTTCTTAATTCTGCATGTGGATACTTATCATATAAACCATTAATAAATGGCGTTTTTGCATTGTAAATAGCAGATACTTTTGGGTCTTGTGTAATTCCCCATCCATCCAAAATCATTAGTATAACTTTCTTGTTCATCTTCTAGAATTTATAAGGAGTAAAAATAAGAAATAATTATGTCTTCTGTTTAAAATTTCACGAAACCGATACCGTAAATTTTTAAGGTGTATTTATTTAAAAATGTTAAAATTTAACAGTATTAACATTTTTTATGATTTAGGTGTCTTAAAGTGTTAAACGCTTGTTAATGTCTAGTTTTAGTGAAACATTATTTTTTTTCTGCAGTCTACTATAATATAACAAACAAATAAATTTTTAACTTAAAATTCTATCATTATGAAAAAATTAATCTTACCAATTTTCTTAGGTCTTTTTGCAATTAGTACTATAAATGCAACTTCTATTAATGAACCAATAAAAGAAGAGAAATCTACAATGACTTCCTTTTCTAATAACGTAAACTCTTTTTGTAAGCTAATACAAATGGGGGATTTTGATGCTGTAAAATCTCTTATTAAAGCGGGTGAAGATGTAAATAAAAAATCAAACGGATTGACGCCGTTAATGTTTGCTGGAAGACACAACAAAGCAAAAATTGCCCAACTTTTAATAGACAACGGAGCAAAATTAAAAACAAGATCAGATAAAGGAAATATGACTGCACTTGATATGGCTAAAAGGTCTAAAGCACTTGATGTAGTTAAGGTTATTAAAAAAGCACTTTAGAAGTATTATTTGAATTAATTAAACTAAAGAAAAATAGACTGTCTGAAAAGACAGCCTATTTTGTGTTATAAGAATAGATGAATTTATCTTTTACCTTTTTTAATTCTTGCAACTCTATCTACCAAACCTTGTGCTTTTTGGTTAGGATATAAACCCATATATTGTTTTTCCATCATTGGACCTTATTGTAAATTAATTACAATTTCTTGTTACGGAGAAAGGCTAAATGATTGCGATTTGCATGTATCAGTATTAACTTCTCTCTGATTACATTTTTTTTGATACGCAAAAGCACTTAAAGTGATTCCTATAAACATTGAAATTTTCCAATTACCTCTTCTTATTTTTTTTTATTTTTTAATTTTTTGATTTTTGTTTGCTGCGTAAAATATATAAAACTAAATTTTTAACATCAAAAAAAGGGAATAATGAGTTGTATTATTCGTAATTTTACAAGGTAAATTTTATCAAATTCTTAATGAAAACAAATTTTCAATCAAACGAGGTGACAAAAAAGCTACCTAAACATCTCCATAAGTTTGTTGTAAAACAACCTTATCATGAATATACAGCACAAAACCAAGCAGTTTGGAGATATGTAATGAGGATGAATGTAGACTATTTAAGTAAAGTTGCTCATGAATCTTATATATTTGGATTAGAGAAAACAGGTATTTCTATAGAAACGATTCCTTATATGGAAGGAATGAATAGAATTTTAAAAGACATTGGTTGGGCTGCAGTTTCTGTAGACGGTTTTATTCCTCCAAATGCTTTTATGGAGTTTCAGGCGTATAATGTTTTGGTAATTGCTTCAGATATGAGAACAATAAATCATATAGAATATACTCCAGCTCCAGATATTATCCATGAAGCAGCAGGTCATGCACCAATTATTGCAAACCCAGAATATGCAGAATATTTAAGACGATTTGGAGAAATAGGAAGTAAGGCAATTTCATCGTCTAAAGATTATGAAATGTATGAAGCAATTAGGTTACTTTCTATTTTAAAAGAAAATCCAAATGCAATAGAAAAAGAAGTTTCTGAAGCACAGCAAAAAGTTGAGTTTCTGCAAGATAATATGGGCGAATTGTCTGAAATGGCACAGATTAGAAATTTACATTGGTGGACTGTAGAATATGGTTTGATAGGGGATTTAGAAAATCCAAAAATTTATGGTGCAGGTTTATTATCCTCAATAGGAGAAAGTGCATGGTGTATGCAAGAAGAGGTAAAGAAAACTCCTTATTCAATTGAAGCTGCAAACGTAAATTTTGATATTACAAAACCACAACCACAATTATTTGTTATACCAAATTTTGCACATTTAAGTTTAGTTTTAGAACAGTTTGCAAATAAAATGGCAATTAGAAAAGGAGGTTTAAAAGGTGTAAGGAAATTAATAAATTCTGAAAATTTAGGAACTATAGAGTTGAGCACTGGAATTCAAATTTCTGGCGTTTTTACAGATGTTATCTCAGATGAAAATGACAATCCTATTTATGTGAAAACTACCGGAAAAACAGCACTTTCTAACAGAGATAAAGAATTAATTGGTCATGGAATTGAAAAGCATACAGATGGTTTTGGAAGCCCAATAGGAAAATTAAAAGGAATTAATTTACCAATTGAAGACATGAGTCCAAGAGATTTAGATGCTTATGAAATTTATGAAGGAAAGCAAATAATGTTAGAATTTGAAGGTGGAATAAAAGTAATTGGAGATGTAATTACTGGAACAAGAGATTTAAGTGGTAGAATTTTATTAATTTCTTTTAAAAATTGTACAGTTACTCATGGAGATACCATCTTGTTTGAACCAGAATGGGGTATTTATGATATGGCTATTGGTAAAGAAGTTATTTCTGCTTATTCAGGTCCTGCAGATTTAAATTCTTTTGAAGATTTAGGGAAAGTTTCTGAAACAAAAACACATAAAATTAGCTACACTAATCAAGAAAAAGAGTTGTATAATTTATATGCAGAAGTAAGGAGAATACGAGAAGAAAATATAGCAACGGAAGAAAAAATAATAGCAATATTTAATCAGTTAAAAATAAATTTCTCTTCAGATTGGTTATTGAATTTAGAGTTATATGAATTAGCTTTGCAGAATAATTTTTCAATTCAAAATGAAATTTTGAAACAGTTAGAAAAGTTGAAATGTAACAAAAGCTACACAAAGCTTATTGAAAATGGATTAGTTTTGTGCGGAATTTAATAATAAAAAAAATAACATGGGTCTATTTGACATGTTTAAGAGAAAAGATATGAGTGCAGAAATAAAAGAATTCTTAGAAAAAGGAGCAATTATTTTAGATGTTAGAACTAAAGAAGAGTGGGATGAAGGGCACACGGCTAGCGCAAAACACATTGCTTTAAATTTAATCCCTTTAGAAATTGAAAAAGTAAAATCTTGGGGGAAACCTATTATTGCAGTTTGTAGAAGTGGAGCTAGAAGTGGACAAGCTACTCAGTTTTTATCTAAACATGGTATAGATATTATTAATGGTGGTCCTTGGCAAAATGTTGACCAGTTTATAAAATAGTTAAAATTTAACCATTCTTTTGAAGTGTTCTTAAACGGTTAAAAACTTTAAAAGAATGTGTTATTTTTCTTATCACTGCAAAAGTTCCTCCTAACATAGAGCCTACAAATATACCCATTGTAATAGGGTCATAATCATGTCCTGTGACTATGTATTTTATATAAAAAACAACTGCTCCAATTAATATTGAAACTAAAAACACTTGTAGTTTAGACTTTGATAAATGAGCATAAATACCGCAAAAAGCACCAGTTATAATTGATGTTGCAGTAATTTTTGTTAGCAGTAATTCTTTTAAGTATATTTCATCTAACATGAAAATTGAAGAAATAAATAGACCAATTAGAGTGCCAGCAATAATACCAATAATTATTTTTTTTATCATTTAGAAGGGGGTATATGGTTTGCAAAGTACAAAATATTTTCTTTATTAAATAAGGTGTTTTTTTTGTGCTCTCATAACAACTTCCTTTATGCTATAAAAGCACCGTTTTTTATAAAAAAAATAGTAAGAGAAATTTTAAAGCTCTCAATATACAAACCAATGTGATAAATACATTTTTTAGAAACTTATGAAAGAAAATTGCTGAGTTATTTTTTCTTTTTTTATTTCCAAATTGTTTAAAAATTGTTGATGTTTCTCAGAATTTTTATTAAAAGGTCTATGAGAAATTCCTTTTTGTATTGTTTCTATTTCTTGCATTGTAGTTAATGATTCACTAGAAAACCATGAAAAAATAAACCTTTCCCAAATGTAATTAATTGCTGTTTTACTTGGGTGAATCATGTCTTCTGCATAAAAACGATAATCACGTAATTCGTCCATCATAATTTCATAAGAAGGAAAGTAAAAGGTGTTATTTTTTTTATCGATAACATTATGAATTCCTGCAATTAAGTGCGATTTACTTTGGGTGTTTTCTATAAAACCATCTTTTAAATGACGAATAGGAGAAACCGTAAAAAGTACATTTACATCTTTATTTACAGCTTTTAAAAGTGAAATTATTGCTTCTAAAATTTGTGTAATTTCATCAACAGAAAGTAATTCTTTTAAGAATTTTTTCTGTGGAATTTTATGGCAATTGGCTACAACTTTATCAGTTTCTATAAAACGATAAACCCAAGAAGTTCCTAACGTAATTATTATATGTGAAGCTTCTTGTAACTGGTTGTTTGTTGATGAAATGGCAGTATTTAAATTGTTTAAAAGTTCATTTTTATCAACAGCACTTAAATTAGAATGCGCATCAAAACAATGCCAGCGTTCATTTTGAAAAACCAAATCAGTTGCTGTATAGACTTTTTTATTTATAGCATTTGTAATTAGTGATTCAATTGCTTTTGGGTGAAATAAGATCCCGAATGGATTTTGATTCGTTTGAAACTTAAAATGATTTAGTTTGTTGCCAATATTTTCTGAAAAACAAGATCCTAATAATAACAGTTTAGAATTATAATCTATTAAATTTCTTGTCTCTTTTTTTAATGGAATCTTGGTTTGGAGTTGCATACGCTAAAATTTATACCAAATACTCTTTAACTTTCTCTAAAACTTTAGGGATTCCACTAGGGTTTTTACCTCCTGCAGTTGCAAAGAAGTTTTGTCCACCTCCACCACCGTGAATTAGTTTACCTAATTCTCTAACAACTTTTCCTGCATCATAACCACGTTCATTTGCTAATTCTTTAGAAATGTAACAAGTTAACATTGCTTTGTCTTTTGCAGCAGAAGTAGCAAAAAATAAGAATAAATTTTTATACTCTTTCCCTAAAGAAAAAGCTAAATTTTTAATTCCATTTGGATCTAAGTCTATTTTTGTAGCTAAAAACAGTACACCATTAATTTCTTGCAATTGATTTTTTAATTCGCCAGTTAAATTTTGAGCTTTATCTTTTAGTAATTGCTCAATTTGTTTTTTTAATGATGAGTTTTCTTCTTGTAATACCTGTACTGCTTTTACAGGTTCTTTTGTATTATTTAATAAATCTCTAATTTCGAATAAAGCTTTATTGTTTTCAGAATAGAACTCTTTTACAGCGTCATTTGTAATTGCTTCAATCCTTCTAATTCCAGAAGCAACAGCACCTTCAGATTTAATTTTAAAATGCCAAATGTCACCTGTATTTTTTACGTGAGTTCCGCCACATAATTCAACAGATTTACCAAATTTTATAGCTCTTACAGTATCTCCATATTTTTCACCAAATAACGCCATTGCACCTTCTTCAATTGCTTGTTGCATTGGTATGTTTCTTTTCTCTTCTAAAGGAAGTTGACCAGAAATTCTATTATTTACAAAGTTTTCTACTTCACGTAATTCTTCAACAGTTAATTTAGAAAAGTGAGAAAAATCGAAACGTAAATATTTAGAATTCACAGCAGAACCTTTTTGCTCTACATGAGTTCCTAAAACTTCTCTTAAAGCTTGATGCAATAAGTGAGTTGCTGTATGGTTACATGCTGTTCTATGACGTTGTTTTTTATCTACAACTGTCTTAAATGTTGCATTAATATCTTTTGGAAGATTTTTTGTAAAATGAATAATTACATTGTTTTCCTTCTTTGTGTTTAAGATATAAAGAATATTTCCTTGTGAATCTTCTATATGCCCTTTATCACCAACTTGCCCACCACCTTCAGGATAAAAAGGAGTTAAATTAAATACAAGTTGATACATTTCGCCCTCTTTTTTAGAGACTACTTTTCTATAACGAGTTAATTTAACGGTAGCCTCTAAAGAGTCATAACCAACAAATTCTTCAATTTTATCATCCACTAAAATGGTCCAATCATCTGTAGACATTTCACTAGCTGCTCTAGACCTGTTTTTTTGTTTCTGTAACTCTTCTTGAAACCCTTTTTCATCTAAACTCAACCCTTTTTCAGAAAGAATTAAAGCTGTTAAATCTATAGGGAAACCGAAAGTGTCATATAATTCAAAAGCTTTTTCTCCAGATATCTGATTGTCTGTAGCGTTGTCTATAATTCTATCTAATAAAAGTAAACCTTGATCTAAAGTTCTTGAAAAAGAAGTTTCTTCTTCTTTAATTACATTTTCAATTAATTGTTTCTGCCCTTTAATTTCTGGAAAAGCATCTCCCATTTTTTTACTTAAAACTTCAACTAACTTGTAAAGAAAAGGTTCTTTTTTGTCTAAGAAAGTAAATCCATAACGAACCGCTCTTCGTAAAATTCTTCTAATTACATAGCCAGCACCAGTATTACTTGGTAGTTGACCGTCTGCAATTGAAAAAGCAACAGCTCTAACATGATCAGAAATTACACGAGTTGCAATATCTTGCTGCTCATTTTCTCCGTATTTTGTATTGGTAATTGTTTCAATTTCTCTAATTATTGGTGTAAAAATATCTGTATCATAATTAGATTGTACGTTTTGTAAAACCATACATAAACGCTCAAACCCCATTCCAGTATCAATATGTTTATTAGGTAGGTTCTCAAGAGAACCATTCGCTTTTCTGTTGTATTGCATAAAAACCAAGTTCCAGATTTCTACTACATGAGGATGGTCTTTATTTATTAAATCTTCTCCAGGAGTTTTTGCTTTTTCTTCAGCAGAACGAATGTCTACATGAATTTCAGAACAAGGTCCACAAGGTCCTTGTTCTCCCATTTCCCAGAAATTATCTTTTTTATTTCCCATTAAAATACGGTCTTCAGGAATAAATTGTTTCCATAAATCGTAAGCCTCTGAGTCCATTTTTAAGTTATCAGCATCTTTGGTTCCTTCAAAAACCGTTACATATAAAATGTCCTTATCAATTTTATAAACTTCAGTTAATAATTCCCAAGCCCAAGCAATTGCTTCCTTTTTAAAGTAATCTCCAAAACTCCAGTTCCCTAACATTTCAAACAGCGTATGGTGATATGTATCATAACCAACTTCTTCTAAGTCATTATGTTTACCAGAAACACGTAAGCATTTTTGAGAGTCTGTAATTCTGTTATTTTTTGGTTTTCCATTTCCTAGAAAATATTCTTTAAAAGGAGCCATTCCAGAATTTACAAACATTAAAGTTGGGTCATCCTTTGTTACCATTGGTGCAGAAGGAACAATTAAATGAGATTTTTCTTGGAAAAAGTTTAAAAAAGTTGATCTAACGTCTTGAGATTTCATAAAAAAAGAAATTTCCAATTAAATGGATTTTGTTAATATATCTTTAAAAATACTACTTTAAAAAAAGCAGTTGTAAAACATTTTGTAAATTCGTAAGTTATTAAAAATAAGTTTTCAATAAAAAATAAATTTTAAGAGTACAAAAATAGTACATTTAGCATTATGGCGAAAGTAAAATATTATTACGATGCAGACACGCTTTCTTACCGGAAAATTGCGGTAAAGAAAAGTGATTTCTTCAAGAAAACTGTTTATGGGTTTTTTTCGATACTATTAATTGCTTTTATTGGTTTTGTTTTTCTTAGTCAGTTTATAATGTCTCCAAATGAACGTTCTCAAAAAAGAGAATTAGAAAATCTTAAATTACATTACGATTTACTTTCCAAAAGAATGGAAGAAAGTTCTTCCGTTTTATCTCAACTTCAAGAAAGAGATAATAATATTTATAGAATTTATTTTGAGGCAAATCCAATTCCAGATGAACAAAGAAAAGCCGGCTTTGGTGGTGTAAATAGATATAAGTCTTTAGAAGGTTTTGATAACTCTACAATGATTACAAAATTAACTAAAGATATAGATGTGCTGTCAAAACAACTGGTTGTACAATCTAAATCTTTAGATGAAATAGTTGTTTTGGCTAAAGAAAAAGAAAAAATGTTAGCTTCAATTCCTGCAATATTACCAGTAAAATTAGTAGACCTAACAAGAATGGCATCTGGTTATAAATGGAGAATGCATCCTATTTTAAAAATTAGAAAATTTCATAAAGGAATGGATTTTACGGCGTCTGTTGGAACACCAATTTATGCTTCTGGAAATGGAACTGTAATTCGTTCTCAAAGAAGTGCAACATATGGAAAAGTGGTTTACATTGATCATGGATATGGGTATAAAACTATTTATGCACACATGAGTAAATTAAAAGCAAAAAGAGGACAAATAGTAAAACGTGGAGATTTAATTGGTTATGTAGGTAATACTGGTAGATCTGTTTCTTCACATTTACATTATGAAGTTCATAAAAATGATGTTGCTTTAAATCCAATTAATTTTTACTACGGAGACTTAACTCCAGAAGAATTTTTAGCGATGCAAAAAGCATCGGAAGAAGAAGGTCAATCTTACGATTAAATCTAATTACTGTTCTTTATGCATATTGACTTACCCGAAAAACGTTACTATAAGATTGGCGAAGTAGCAAAAGCTTTTAATGTGAACACATCATTAATTCGTTTTTGGGAAAAAGAGTTTGATATTATTAAGCCCAAAAAGAATGCAAAAGGAAACCGTCTTTTTACGCAAGAAGATATTGGGAACTTTAAACTTATATTCAGTTTAGTAAAAGAAAGGGGCTTTACTTTAGATGGCGCCAAACAAAAATTGAAGAAAAATCCAAGCAAACTTATTAAAAATCACGAAATTATTAGTAAATTAGAAGCTGTTAGATCCGAGCTGATGAAAATTAAAAATCAACTATAAAATTTCAAAATATGTCAAAAAAGTATGTAGACTTAGAAACACTTAAATACATACTTTATGATATTCACAAACTAAAAGACTTACTGGAGAGAGAACGATTTGAAGATCACGATATAGAATCGTTGAATCTTTTTATTGATGCTGTTAAAGAATTTTCTGATAGAGAATTGTATCCTTATTTTAGAGAAATGGATAAAACTCCTGCTTATTATAAAGAGGGTACTGTAATTGTTCATGAGCAAGTAAAAACGATGATGTTACAAGGAGGAGAAATGGGTGTTATTTCTGCTTCTTTTGATTATGAAGCTGGTGGCTTGCAAATGCCATTTACTGCGCTTCAAGCAGCTGTTTATATTATGGACGCTGCAAATAATAACTTACCTGGTTATGCTGGTTTAACAAGTGGTTCTGCAGAGTTAATTATAGAATTTGGCAATAAGAAACTTAATGAAATTTACGTTCCAAAAATGATTTCGGGTGTTTGGGCAGGTACCATGTGTTTAACAGAACCTCAAGCAGGAAGTTCGTTGTCTGATATTACTACAAAAGCAACGCCAACAGAGGACGGTTATTATAAAATTAGTGGACAAAAAATATTTATTTCTGGAGGCGATCATCAACATTCAGAGAATTTTGTGCACTTAGTTTTAGCAAGAATTAATGGCGCACCAAAAGGAACAAAAGGAATTTCATTATTTGTTGTTCCTAAAAATAGACCAAAAGCAGATGGAACTTTAGTATATAATGATGTAATGACGGTTGCAGATTTTCAAAAAATGGGACAAAGAGGTTATTGCACAACGCATTTAGGTTTTGGAGATTCTGATGATTGTAGAGGTTGGTTAGTTGGGGAAGCGCATAAAGGGTTAAACCAAATGTTTTTAATGATGAATGGCGCAAGAATTGCAGTTGGTAGAGGCGCAGCCGCTATTACAATGGCTGCCTATAGAGCGTCTTTGCAGTATGCAAATGAAAGACCACAAGGAAGAAAATTAACAAGTACAGGAAAAAAAAATCCTTCAGAAAGTCCGAGTTTAATTATTGAACATCCAGATGTTAGAAGAATGTTATTGCTGCAAAAATCAATTGCAGAAGGTTCTTTAAGTTTGGTTTTGTTGGCTTCAAAATACCAAGATATTATTACTACCTCAATATCAAAAGAAGAAAAAGAAAAATACAATTTACTGTTAGAAATGATTATTCCTATTGTAAAAACGTTTCCATCAGAAGCAGGAGCAGCATCTGTAGATAATGGTTTGCAAGTTTTGGGAGGTTATGGTTTTTGTACCGATTTTGTATTACAGCAATATTATAGAGATATTAGAATTTTTTCTTTATATGAAGGTACTACTGGAATTCAGTCACAAGATTTATTAGGTAGAAAAGTAACGATGCAAAACGGAAAAGGTTTGGCGTTACTTGCTGCAGAAATAATGCAGACAATTCACTTGGCCTCAAAAGAGGATGATTTAAAAAAATATGCTTTAGTTTTAGTAGAGAAATTAAAACTCTCGCAAAAAATAGTAGACCACTTAATGCCTTTTGCAGCGAAAGGAAATTACGAAAGATATTTAGCAGATGCTAATTTATTTATGGAGTATATGAGTATTGTAGTTTTAGGTTGGTTATGGTTAGAAATGGCTGTTGATGCAAAAACTGCATTATCTAATACTGATAAAAGATACTCAGAAGATTTTTACGAAAGTAAAATCCATACAATGAAATTTTACTTTAAATATGAGGTTCCTAAAACAAATTCATTGGCAGAATCTTTAATGAGTGATCAGGTTTTAACCATCAAAAAAGACAAAGAATACATCTTATAATGACACATATTTCAGAACAATTTAATTTAGAAGGAAAAGTAGCAATAATTACAGGTTCAAGCAAAGGAATTGGAAAAGCAATTGCAAAAGGCTTAGCACAAAATGGAGCACAAGTTATAATTTCTAGTAGAAATCAAGAAGCGTGTAATGAAGTTGTAAAAGAGTTTATAGCAGAAGGTTTAAAAGCAATTGGAATTGCTTGTCACATAGGGAAAGAAGAGCAACGTAAGGATTTAGTAGATAAAACAGTTGAAGCTTTTGGACGAATAGATATTTTAGTAAATAATGCAGCAATTAATCCAGTTTTTGGCCCAATTGAAGATGTAGATCCAGTAATTTTTGATAAAATTATAGATGTAAATGTAAAAGCTCCTTGGAGTTTATCAAACTTGGTTTTGCCACATTTAAAAGAGAATAAAAACGGAAGCATTATTAACATTGCATCAGTAGAAGCATTAACTCCAGGTTTGGGATTAGGATTATATAGTACTAGTAAAGCTGCCATTTTAATGCTTTCTAAGAATCAGGCAAAAGAATGGGGGAAATACGGAATCAGAGTAAATGCAATTTGTCCAGGATTAATAAAAACGAAATTCAGTTCTGCACTTTGGCAGAATGAAAAAATATTAGGCAAGGTTGAAAAAGCACTTCCAACAGGAAGAATGGGGATGCCAGAAGAAATGGTTGGCTTAGCTTGTTTATTAGCTTCTAATGCTGGGAATTATATGACTGGTGGTGTTTATGCAGCAGATGGTGGTTATATGATTGCAGGATAAAATTTATTAAAATTTACCACGTAGATATATAGGTAGCATAGTCTATGTTATATGTGGTAAAAATTATTGTAAACTAATTTTTAAAAATGAACTTCGATTACCCACAAAAATCAAAAGAATTACAGCATAAACTATCAACTTTTATAGAAGAGCATATTGTTCCGTTAGAGCAAGAATTTATTGCTTTTCAAAGTGATAAAAACAATATGTGGCAGCGTTTTCCTAAAACGGAATTGTTAAAGCAAAAAGCTAAAGATGCTGGTTTATGGAACTTGTTTCTTCCAAAAGATTATGGTGATTTAAGTCCAGGGTTAACCAACTTAGAATATGCTCCATTAGCAGAAATAATGGGAAGAAAAATCTGGGTTTCAGAAATATTTAATTGTTCTGCTCCAGATACTGGAAACATGGAAGTATTAGCAAAATACGGAAGTGAAGAACAAAAAAAAAGGTGGTTAAGACCTTTAATGAATGGAGAAATTCGTTCAGCTTTTTTAATGACAGAACCACAAGTTGCTTCCTCAGATGCAACAAATATTGAAACTTCTATTGTTTTAGATGGCGATGATTATGTAATTAATGGAAGAAAATGGTGGTCTTCTGGTGCAATGGACCCTAACTGTAAAGTTGCCATTGTAATGGGGAAAACAAATCCAAATGCAGAAAGGCATCAACAACAAAGTATGGTTTTGGTTCCTATGAATACAGAAGGATTAGAAATTGTAAGACCCCTTTCTGTTTTTGGTTATTATGATTCTCCAGAAGGACATGCAGAAATCATTTTAAATAATGTTAGAGTTCCAAAAGAGAATTTAATTTTAGGAGAAGGAAGGGGTTTTGAAATTGCTCAAGGTCGTTTAGGCCCTGGAAGAATTCATCATTGTATGCGTTTGGTTGGAATGGCTCAATATGCTTTGGAAATTATGTCTAAAAGAACTTTAGAAAGAGAAACATTTGGAAAAAAGTTTTACAATTATAGTAGTATTCGTCATGAAATTGCAAAATCGCAATGTGAAATAGAGCAAGCACGTTTGCTTACACTTTCTGCTGCTGATAAAATGGATAAATTAGGAAATAAGGAAGCTAAAGATTTAATAGCAATGATTAAAGTTGTTGCTCCAAATATGGCTCAAAAAGTAATAGATAGAGCAATGCAAATCTTAGGAGGAAAAGGTGTTGGACCAGATACGTATTTGCCACATTATTTTGCGATTGCACGAATGTTGCGTTTAGCAGATGGACCGGATGAGGTTCATATGTATCAACTAGGAAAAAGTTGCATTAAAAAATATGGAAGTCAATAATGAGCAATCAAAAAGTTAGAAAAGGTGAAGAGTTAAATGAAGTTTTGTTGAAGAAATACCTTCAGGAAAATGAATTGATCGATTCTGTTGGAAGTGACTTGTTTGTACAACAATTTACACATGGATATTCTAATTTAACCTATTTACTTGAGATTGAAAATAACCAATTTGTATTAAGAAAACCACCAATTGGCGCAATTAAAAGAGGTCATGACATGAGTCGTGAGTTTAAAGTGCAAAGTGGTGTAAGTAAAGTGTTTTCTAAAGCACCAAAAATGTTTGCTTTTTCTGATGATGAAACTATTTTAGGAAGTGATTTTTATATCATGGAAAAAGTAGATGGAATTATTCTTAATTATAAAGAAGCAAAAAAAAGAAATATTTCGCCATCAGAATACAGAACTATTGCAGATTCTTGGTTAGAAACCTTAGTAGAACTGCATACTATAGATTATAAAAATATTGGTTTGTCAGACCTAGGGAAACCAGAAGGTTATGTAGAACGTCAAGTTAGTAATTGGGGAAAACAATATCTAAAAGCCAAAACAGATGAGTATCCAGAAGTAGAAATGGTGATAAAATGGATGAATGAAAATCAACCAAAAGAATACAATCACTGTTTAATTCACAATGATTATAAATATGACAATGTTGTTTTTAAAGATGATTCTTGGCAAGAAATTAGAGCGGTTTTAGATTGGGAAATGGCAACTTTAGGGGACCCTTTGATGGATTTAGGAACTTCACTTGGTTATTGGACAGTAGCTACAGATCATGATTTTGTAAAACAAGGAATTCCTTCTCCAACAATTTTTGAAGGAAACCCAAGTAGAAGTGAAATTGCAGAAATGTACGCGCAAAAATCTGGAAGAAATGTAGATAATTTGGTATTTTATTATGCTTTTGGATTGTTTAAAATAGCAGTAATTGCACAACAAATATATTATAGATATCAAAAAGGATTTACAAAAGACCCACGTTTTGCTAATTTGAATAAAGCAGCAGAATTATGTTGTAAGTTGGCGTTAAAAGCTATCAAATCTAAATCAATAGATTAATATGGAGGTAAAAGATAAGGTAGTAATTGTTACAGGAGCTGGATCTGGAATAGGAAAAGCTACAGCAATTCATTTTGCAAAACACGGAGCAACTGTTATAGTTTCTGATATTGATTTAGAAAGTGCACAAAAAGTAGTTGATGATATAAAATTAAATAAAGGAAAAGCAACTGCAAATAAATGTAATGTTACAACATTTGAAGAAGTAGAAAACCTTATTGATAGTACTGTTAAAGAATATGGTAAATTAGATGTTATTGTAAATAATGCAGGTATTGGACCTAATTTATTAAGAACAGATAAATCTACTTTAGAAGATTGGGATCGTGTAATTGCAGTAAATCAAACAGGTGTATTTTATTGTATGAAGTTGGCTTTAAAACAAATGCTTAAACAAGGTGGAGGAAATATTGTAAATATTGCTTCTTTAGCGGGGTTAAAAGCATCTCCAAATAATATTAGTTATAGTGCAAGCAAATTTGCGGTTGTTGGAATGACAAAATCTGCAGCAATGGAGTATGCAACAAAAAATATTCGAGTAAACGCTGTTTGCCCTGGCTATACAGAATCTGCACTGTTAGATCAATTATTAGGCACAAAACCAGAAATGGATACAATTTTAAAAAGTGTGATTCCAATAAAACGATATGGAAAAGCAGCAGAAATAGCTGAAGCAGTTGTTTGGTTGGCGTCAGATAGTACAAAGTTTATTACCGGTCAAACAATTACATTAGATGGTGGAACTTCTCTTTAAATATTGTAGAATATTAAGTAAATTTGTAGAACAAAAAAGTAGAAATTAAATTTAGAAATTATGAAAAAATGGTTAATACCAGTAATAGTAATTCTTGTAATTGTATTTGGAATATACAATTGGGGAAAAGGTTTTAATAATCAGGCAGTTGTATTACAGGAAGATGCAAAAACTACTTGGTCTAATGTAGAGAGTTCTTATCAACGTAGAAATGACTTGATAGGTAACTTAGTAAAAACGGTACAGGGAGCTGCAGATTTTGAGAAAGAAACTTTAACAGATGTAATTAATGCAAGAGCAAAAGCAACTTCTGTAAATATAAATGCTAGTGATTTAACGCCAGAAAAAATGGCGCAATTTCAACAAGCGCAAGCAGGAATGACTGGCGCTTTATCTAAATTATTAGTATCTGTAGAACGTTACCCAGAATTAAAAGCAAATCAAAATTTCTTAGAATTACAAAGTCAATTAGAAGGAACAGAAAATAGAATTAATGTTGCTAGAGATCGTTTTAATGAAGGCGTAAATAATTATAATAAACACATTAAAATTTTCCCTAATTCTTTATTAGCGGGTGTTTTTAATTTTGATGAAATGACACGTTATAAAGCAAATGTTGGTTCAGAAAATGCACCAGATGTAAATTTCAATTTTAAAAATAAAAAAGAATAAAATGTCTAAAGTAGAAGCGTTTCTATCTCAAGAAGAAGAACAAGAAATTATTTCTGCTATTAGAGTGGCAGAAAAAAATACTTCTGGCGAAATTCGTGTGCATATTGAGGCTACCTCAGAAAAAAACCATGATGATCGTTCGTTAGAAGTATTTCATATGCTAAAAATGAACAACACTAAAGATGAAAATGCCGTGTTGATTTATGTTGCTGTAAAAGATAAGAAATTTGTTATTTATGGTGATAAAGGCATCAACGAAGTAGTTCCGGATGACTTTTGGAATACAACTAAAGACGTTATGCAAAACCATTTTAAACTTGGTGATTTTAAGCAAGGTTTGGTAGCAGGTATTTTAAAAGCAGGAGAAGAATTACAAGAACACTTTCCTTGGCAAATAGATGATGAAGATGAACTTTCTAATGAGATATCTAAAGGATGAAAAATTTAGTTAGTAGTATTCAGTATTCAGTTGGCAGTAAGTTATTAGTTTTAGTAACTTTTTTATTTTCATTAAGTCTTTTTTCACAAGGGTTTAAAATTCCTGAGAAGCCTAAGTTTCAAACAAGTGTTTATGATTACACAGGATTATTATCAGCAAGTCAAAAAACGAGTTTAGAAAGTAAGTTAGTTCGGTACTCAGATACAACATCAACACAAATTGTAGTTGCCATAATTTCATCTACAGAAGGTGAAAATATTGCATACTTAGGTGCAAATTGGGGTGAGAAGTGGGGTATTGGTCAAGCGAAAGAAGATAATGGGGTTTTGATGTTGTTAGCAAAAGATGACAGAAAAATTACCATCCAATCAGGTAAAGGAGTTGAACATTTACTTACTGATTTTCAATCAAAAAGAATTATAGAAAGAGTGATTATTCCTGAATTTAAGCGTGGCGATTTTTATGCTGGTTTAGATAAAGGATCTGATTACATTTTTAAAACTTTAAACGGAGAATACCAAGGAACTCGCAAAGAAGCATCCGATTCTAATCCAGGATTTGTCTTTTTTGTCGTCATTATAATTATCTTTTTTATTTTAATTTCTAGAGGAAATAAAAATAATAGAGGCAAAGGAAAACGTTACAGAAAAAGGTCTCTTGCTGGAGATATTTTACAAACCATTATTTTAAGCAACGCTGGTAGAGGTGGAGGAAGCTTTGGTGGTGGCAGTTTTGGTGGCGGAGGATCTTCTGGTGGAGGATTTGGCGGTGGTTTTGGTGGTGGAAGTTTTGGTGGTGGAGGATCTTCTGGAGGTTGGTAATTATCTGTTTATGAAAAAAATTATTTATTTTTTAATCCCTATACTTTTATTTAGTTGTCAGAATTTTAGCCAATTAAAATTGATTTCAGATTTACCTAAAGATTTGAAAGAGGTTTCTGGGACTGAAACAACAACAGGTTCAGCGTTTATCTGGATGCTAAATGATGGTGGAAATAAGCCAGTGTTATATGGTGTTTCTAGAAAAGGGAAAATTAAGAAGGAAGTAAAAATTAAGGCAAAAAATCATGATTGGGAAGATTTAACTTCTGATGAAAAAGGAAATATTTACATAGGAGATTTTGGGAATAACTCAAACAAAAGAAAGAATCTGGTAATTCTGAAAGTAAATAAGAAGGAATTAAAAAAGAAGAAAGCACAAATTGAAAAAATAAAATTTGAATATTCAACTCAAAAGAATTTCCCTCCTAAAAAAAACCAATCTTTTTATGATGCTGAGGCATTTTTTTACTTTCAAAACGCGTTATATATTTTTACAAAAAGTAGAGTAAAAAATAATTTTGGTACTACTTCTCTTTATAAAATACCTTCAAAAGAAGGAAAATACAAAGCAAAATTAATTTCTGAATTTAAAAATTGTAAAGAATTAGAATGTTGGATAACCTCAGCAGATATTTCACCAGATAAAAGTAAGGTTGTGTTACTTTCTCAGAAAAATATATTGGTTTTTTCAGATTTTAAAGGAGATGATTTTTTCTCTGGTACGTTATCAGTTATTCCATTAAAACATAGTTCTCAAAAAGAAGGTGTGTGTTTTAAAAACAACAATACGTTGTATATTACAGATGAAAAATCTCATGGAGCTGGTGGTAATTTGTACGAACTTAAAATTAATTAAAAGTTACTGCAAACTTGTAAATTAATAAACCCCAGCCTAAAACTAAAAACAAACCTCCAAGTGGAGTAATTGGTCCTAGAATTTTTAGTTTTTTATCCATTGCAGAAGAAATTACCAATCCATAAATAGAAAACGAAAACAGGAATGTTCCTAAAATAAATGCATAGATAATGTATGTATCTAAAGAATTATTTAAGGGTAATTGAAACCCTATAATTAATAAAACAATGGCATGATACATTTGATATTTTACGCCAGTTTCAAAACTGTTTAATTGATCTGTTGTTAGCTTTTTCTTTAATAAATGAGCACCAAAAGCACCAAATATTACTGCTGTTAAACCATAAAAAGAAGCAAAAATTAATGCAAATTGACTCATATTTATTATTTTAAAAATCGAAACCTAAATTAAATGATAATCTTAGACCATCATCACTATTAAATAAAGCAATATTTCCTGTTGCTAGATTTGCAGCATTAAAGAAAACACCACCTCCATAAGAATAATTCCAATGTTTGTAGTTAAAAATAGGGTTGATTGTTAGATTTTGTTCTCCCCAAACTTTTCCATAATCAAAACCTGTATAAACTCCAATATTTAAAGGCAAAATACTTGTTTTAACCTGTCTTAAGTTAAGTCTAATGTCTGAGCTATGATAAAAAGAGTTTTTACCTGTAAAACGCTGATTTCGATATCCTCTTAGACCATCATTACCTCCAATGCTTGCTGCTTGATAAAATTCATAACGATTACCAAACGTAAAATGAGTTTTTAATTTGGTAGCTAAAACTAATTTCCCGCTTGATATAAGTTTATTATAAAAAGAAATAGACGGAATAAAATAGCCGAAATCATTATCATTATTAATATTTGAAGTGTACCCAACTTTTAATTTAGTTTTCATTCCTAAAGTTGTAAATGCTGGATTATCACTATTTTCAAATTGATAACTTGCTTCTGTATTAAAGAATTTTTGAGTGTCAAAAATTGGGTTGTTTGCATTGAATTTTTTATTGATATATCGTCCTAAAGAATTTTCAATTTTAATAGTTTGATAATTAACACCAATTTTAATTTCTGCTCCCAATTCTCCTTTCCAGTTGATAAATGAACCTGCAATTAATTTTTTTATTTTTACTCTATTATAAACTTCTTCTTCTAAATCTCTTGCCTCCGGATTTGGTGAGTTGTTTCCTAATCCAAAATAATTTATTGCATAATTAGGACTTGTAAATGTTGTGTTAAAACCGATGTTCCAATTGCTAAAAATATTAGCAAATTCACTTAAATAATTAATTTCATAACCATTAGTTGCAAAATAAAAAGAACTAGAAAGTGTATGCTGTGATGTAAATGGGTTTCTATTAAAACCATAAGCGGTATACACATTTGTAAACCCAATTTTAAGACCATCATCAGGATTAAAACCAATTGTTGGTTTTATCATATTTTGGTTATTTTTCAGCTTCTTATAATCATACACATTTGTCTCATAATTATCGGTTAGTTTTACTTTTCCTTTTTTAGTTGCAAAAGTATTTTTCTTTGATTTATAGTCATAGATAACAACTTTGTCACCATTATTTATAGTATAAACATCGTTGTTTTGACCACCAATAATTCTTAATTTAATTAAGTTTTTGCCTTCTCCATTTACAACAAATGTATCGTCATCATCTAAGCCATAAATCCAAATTTCTTTGGTGTTCGCGTAGTTATATATTCGTTGATGAAAGACATCACTTTTTTTACCTTTTTTTATTCTGTACCCTACAACTTTAGTTTTACCATTTTGTAATCTTTCAATTTCAAACCAATCATCCTTTTGAGTTCCTTTTATAACTTGAAATTTATTAATATGTTTAAAATAAGAATCAGAAATTTTCTGTAAATTTTTTCTTCTACCAATTAGTTTCTTTTTTATTTCTACTACAGTCTGGTCTTTTACTTCATTTGGAAAATTATTAAAAGCGTCATCTATAACTTTATCAGAGATATTTGATGTAATTATTTTAACCTGTTTGTCCCAGATAGGTTTTTTAGAATTAGTAATTAAAGACATATCTAAAGGGTATGGCTCTAAATTAAACCATTTTGGGCTTTTTAATTCTTTGCTATAAGATTTCATTAAACGTAAAGTAGGAATTATTTTGGTGGCAAAATTTAACAAAGCTCCATCACCAAAAATAGAAAATGCTTGATCCCTATCTCTTGGAATTGGTCTGTAAATAGTTTGCTTGTTTTCTTTAAATACTGCCCAACGCCATTGGTCTTCATGCCTGTCCCAATCTCCAATTAGCATATCAAATAATCGTGCTTTTATATACGCTTCTTCATCTAAAATATGATTTTCATTCTTACTCAAATTCTTTAATAAATCATCTGTACTTATTACTTCATTTGAAAAACCAAAACTCGCTTTATCTCCATGACCAGAAGCAGCACGTTCTTCAATCATATATAATTCACCTCCAAATTCATCATTAAAATCCCCTAAACTATTTTGTTTTGGAACGTAATATAAAACAGGATTTGTATGATAAACACCAATTGCATCAGCTAGTTTTCCAATTGTAAAAGGCGCATAAGGATGAGAACCTGTAAAAACGTCTGCTAATAAACTTTCTGTTTTGGTATCCTCAAATTGCCCTTCTATATATTGATCTTTAAAAGCCACCGCTTGTAAATATTGAATGGCATTTTTACGCAAAGCACGCATTACAAACTCCCTTCCCTCTTTATCTTCAAGTCTTAAAGATTTAGATTGATGTCCACCTCCTTTTCTCACAGGTTTTAACCCGCCAAACAGGGTGTCTAAATTTACAGTTGGTGCAGTAATTTCTGTGCCAAAATATTTTCTATAACGTTCTCCCCAAAAAAATCGATATTTTTTGCTTTTTGTAACTTCTTCTTTTGTGTAAATTGAAGCCTTTTTTTCTTTTAAATTCCTTTCTGTAAAAGTTGTAAATGTTTTCTTTTTATCTGCTGATAAAACTTTTGTTTCATAAACAATGCTGTCATCATTAACAGAATAAAATTGGACTTTAGAAGAACCGTCTTTATAAATATTTAATTTAGCAAAACCTTGCGCTCCATAAGTAAATTTAGCTCCTCCAGATAATTTTGTTGGAGTCGTTTTTGAACCAGAACCACTAACTATTTGAGGAAGATTGTCTTGTACGATATATTGTAAATTATGATCATGACCAGAAACAAAAATGGTTTTATCATTCTCTTGAGACAATGTTATAATACGTTTTCTAAGTTCGTTGTATTTTTTATTTTGGATATCCGTATTTGTAAGTCCAGATGTTTTTCTAATTAAATTTTTAAGAGAACCGAGTATTGGTAATGGTTTCAAATGACTTTTTAATGAGTATTTTCCTCCATGTGATCCGTATGTAAACATTGGGTGATGCAGTGCAATAATGGTAGTCTTGCCTCTAGATTTTTTAATTAACCCTTCTAATTCATCAAAAAACTTATTTCTTGTTTTAATTTCACAATTGTCATTTATTTTGGGATGATTATCCCAGTTTGTTAGATACCAATGCGTATCAACAACAATTAAGACAATATCTTTAGAAATTTTTACTCTCTCTAAAGGACAACCATTTTGAGGGAAAAAAGATTTTTTTCCCAAAGCTTTTTCTACTAATTTTTCTTCTCTTTTTAAACCATCTAATCCGTTATACCAATCGTGATTTCCTGGAATAAAAATAGACTTTCCTTTAAAGTTTTTTGCAACATCAGTTTGGGCTTCAATTCTTCTTTTTGCTAAAGGATATTTTTTAGATTTTTTCTTAGGAATTCCAGTTTCATAAACATTATCACCTAAAAAAAGGAGTGTCCCATTTTTAGGTGCATTTTTAATATGTTTTTTTAAATATTTTAATGCGGGCGAATCTTCTTTAATAGTTGAATTTCCTGCATCTCCAATCAAATAAACAGCGTGTTCTATTTCTGATGGATTTTTTTCAATATCAATATTTTGATCTTCAGAAAATTGAATTTTACTTGTAGCGCAGTTGGTTAATAAAACGAAAGAAAAAAAGTATAAAATTTTTTTATAATAATTCATTTAGCAAAAATATCTTTTTTAAATTGATTTTAGGATGGTTTCGTATTCTTTAAACCGATGTTCTCTAATAGGTCTAATGTAAGGCTCTGTATTGAAATATAGCAATAAACAAGGTAATATTTGCTTGTATTGTGCTACAAATTCAAACTTAATTAGTTCTCCATTTTTTATTCTTTGCTTTATTTTGTTATGATAAGGATACATTAATTTATATAGTTTTTGTAATCCTCTTTAGTGTCAATATCTAGTAATTTATCAGAAACAACAGCTAAAATATTTTCTAATTTAGAGTTTAATAAGTTTTTAGCTCCTTTGTCACCTTCTAAAAGTACTAATTTTTTAAAAAATATCTTCGGAAAAATAGCAGGAACGCCAATTTTATCATCATATTTTGAAGCTATGATTTTACCAGAATTACTATTAAAAGTTTCAATTAATTGATTTAAATAGGTCGAATCTACTTTTGGTTGATCTGCTAAAGTTATTAAAACTGCATCAAAATTATTTTGACTTTTTTCTATGAAATTAATTCCTGTAACAATACTTGAACTTAATCCCTTTTCATAGTTTTTATTAATAATAAACTCAATATTTTCAGTAGAAATTTCATTTTTAATTTCATCTAAATTTGCTCCTAAAACACAAAAAAGTGTAGTTGCTTTCGATTTTTTCCCAGCTTCAATTGCACGTTCTAAAAGTGTTTTTGTTCCAACTTTTAAAAGTTGTTTTGTGAAACCCATTCTAGAAGATTTACCAGCAGCTAAAATTAAAACAGCAATATTTTTCATATTTAATTATGAATTTTACCATTTAACTTTCTTAAAGAAAAAGGTTCTTTTTTTCTAATTACTGATAGAATTTCAGCAACAATAGAAATTGCAATTTCTTCAGGAGTTTGGGCTCCAATATGTAAACCTGCAGGTGTATAAATAATATCTAAAAAGTCTTCAGAAATATCAGGAACAAATTCAAAAAGCTCATTAAATAAACGTTCTCTTCTATTTGGTGCACCTAAAATTCCTATATATTTTGGTTTGTATTCAGAAAGTTTTACCACATATTTTAAATCTTGCACGTAACTATGATTCATAATTACAATTGCAGTATTTTCTTCAATATTCGTAAATTGAATTGTTTCTGCAGAGTTCCCAACAACAGAATTTGCTCCTGGAAAATTCTTGATTTTTTTACTGTCTTTTACGCAAGTAATTACATCAATTTCCCAACCTAAATTAGAAGCTACTTTACAGAGTTTAACGGCATCGTGTTCCCCGCCAATTATAATTAGCTTAAAACTGGGTTGTATTATTTGAGAAAAAAGGTTTAAATTATGCTTGTTCTGAGTACTAAAAGTTTCAGAAAACTCAAATTGCTTTTTGTTTTCAAAAGTTACAACAGAGCCAAAATTACCAAAAGCTTCATCTTCTTTTCTAAAACGACTTTCAATTTTTATAGCTTCTCTTTTTGAAGTTGCATCTGAAAAATGAGTTATAAAATCATGAGTGATACATAAAGGTTCAATTAAAACATATAAAACACCTTCACAACCTAACTTGTACCTACCATCGTATGTAATTATTTTAGGTTTGTTATCATCAAAAACACTTTTTGCCCTGTGAATAATTTCTTTTTCTACACAACCTCCACTAACAGCTCCAGTAACACTAAAATCTTCAGAAATTAGCATTCTAACTCCTGGTTTTCTGTAAGATGAACCTTCTAAATACACCACAGTTGCCAACACGTTTTTTAACCCTTTTTGTTGGTTGATAACAGCTTGATTGATGATTTCTTTAAGTTCGTGGATCATTTAATGAAATTAAAATTTTGGGCTAAAGATAAAACTTTTTTAAGCTATTTTTTATGACCTACTTTACAAGTTTCACATTCATAATTATCTTTATTTATTGTGATACCACTTATATTACTTTCTACAATTTTATTAATGAAACTGTTATACGTTTGATCGTTTCCAATCAATTTGTTTCCCCTATTCTGTTTGTAGAACTCTCCTTCCCATTCTTCTTTACCCCAACAGTTTGGGCAAATTCCAACAGGTGCTTTTTCTGAAGTGTTTCCTTCTGCTTTAGAATTAAAGTAATTTTTAATATTTTGTATAATACTCATAGTTAATTTGATTTTTTAGATAGACGTAATCAGGTGGTTTACCTTACACTTATTGACTTGATTTGAAAATTCTTTTAATAAAAAGTTTAATTTTGGATTGATATAATTTTTGCAAAATGGTTTATCGGGATTTGTTTGATAATAATTCTGAAACGCTACAGTAGATGGTTTAAATCCCTTAAATTCTAACGTTTTTGTGATGATTTTATTTTTAAAACACGATTGTAATTCTTCGGTAATTTTAATAATTTCTTTTTTTTGATGTTGCGTAAAATAATAAATAGCAGAACGATACTTACTTCTCATAGAATGATTGCTAGTACTTTTATGCGTTAATAAATGAATTTCAATCAGGATTTTTAAAGCTATTTTTTCAACATCAAAATGAACTATAACAGCTTCAGAAAAACTACTATTTTTTTCTGTTGATGAAACCCAACCTTGTTCTATTTTTTCTACACCAATTAAAGTTTGAAAAACGGCTTCTGTACACCAATGACAACCTCCGCCAAAAGCAATTTTGGTTAATTCCATTGTAATTCCTTTCGCTCTTTCCAATAAAATTCTGGTTTAATTTTAAAAGAATTTAGCAATTCAATTTCATCCTTAGAAAGTAAAAATGAGTTCATTTTTAAATTTTGTTTCAATTGTTCAGAATTACTTGCACCACTTAAAACAATGCTATTCGTAATTGTTTGCTCACAATATTTAAGCGAAATTGCATCTACACCAACGTTGTGTTTTTTTGATAAATTTTCTAAAGTTGCATACATTTTATTATAATGAGCATATTTTTCGTTTCTAAAAATTCTTCCATTTGCCAAAGCTTCTTTTATGACAATTGATTTTTTCTGATTGATTAACTCATCAGAAATCTCTTTTAAACTTTGATCTAAAAAATTATACGTTACTTGAAATAGTTCAAATACTTGTTCTCCATCAACAAAAACATCCAAAGCTTTTTTAATCACTTCAACTTGATTTGTACCTGTTGTTGTCAATCCTATTTTTAAGTTGTGTTCCTTTTTTAAAAATGCTAATTGTTCTAAAACTTGGTTGTTTTCTAAAACACCAGTTTCTAAAGTTGCAGAATGAATCTGATACACTTTTAAATAGGGTAGTAGTTGTTTAGAGAAATTCCATTGTTCATCTAATTTAGATAAACTATGTTCTTTTACTTCATGAACAGTGGCATTTGCATCAAAATTTGCCGTGTACGTATACCCCCATTTTGTGGCAACTTCTATAGATTTATCATTTTTAGTTTGTAACCATTCTACTACTAATTCTTCTGCCAATCCATAACCTGGGGCAGTATCAAAATAACGAACTCCTGAATTATAAGCGTTTTCTAAAACAGAAAAACTCTCTTTTTTGAAGTCAGATAAGCTAGAGTTATCACATTCTTCTTGACGAACATTTATGTATTGAGGCCTTCCTAAAGCAGCTGTTCCTAAACCTAATTGCATATTTATTTTGTTTTTTATGAACTACAAGATAACATAGAACAACCTACTTTATTTCTTGCCCATTCAGGTCTTTTTGCAAACCATTTTTCGTTTTCTGGTTGTTCAGAATATGGTTTTTTCAGTAGTTGAAATAACTCGTCAATTAAAGAATAGTCTCCTTTATCGGCTTCATCAATTGCTAATTGTGACATGTAATTACGTAAGACGTATTTAGGATTTACAGCATCCATTTTTTCTTTTCTTTCTTCCGATGAAACTCTTTCAATTTGAAGTCTTTCCTCATATTTTTTAAACCACAAATTCCAGTTATTTATGACTTCATCAGAAATATTCTCAAAGTCATAAAATGCTTCTTTGATCAATTCTAAACCAGAATCCTTATCAGTAAAATCACTTAATTTTCTAAAGAAAATAGTCATGTCAGTTTCTACTAACTGTAAACTATCCTCTAAATTTTGAATCAGTTTTACATCCTCTTCATCCGAAGTACATAAGCCTAATTTTGATTTCATCATCTGTAAAGATTGTACTTCAAAATCAACTTTATATTGTTCTAAAATTGCATTTAAAGGTGCTACTTCTTCAATTATTGGGTACAAAGCATTTGCAAGTTGATACAAATTCCACAAACCAATATTTGGTTGATTTCCATATCGGTAACGTTTGTGTTGTCTGTCGGTTGTGTTTGGCGTCCAACCAAAATCGAAACCTTCTAACCAACCATAAGGTCCAAAATCTATGGTTAAACCTAAAATGGACATGTTATCTGTATTCATCACTCCGTGTACAAAACCAACACGTTGCCAATGAATTATCATTTCTAAAGTACGTTCTGAAACTTCTTTAAAAAAGTGGATGTAATTTTCTTTTGATGGTTTGCCTAAATGTGAAAAATGATGTTTGATGGTATAATCAACCAACGCTTTTAAATTTTTTACATCTTTTCTGGCTGAAAAAATCTCATAATTACCAAAACGTAAAAAACTTGGTGATATTCTTGAAACAATTGCACCTTTTTCATGTGCAGGATTTCCGTCATATAGAACATCACGTAAAACAGCATCTCCAGATAAACTTAAAGACAAAGATCTTGTCGTTGGAACCCCTAAGTGAAACATTGCCTCAGCACACAAATATTCTCTTACAGAAGATCGTAAAACGGCTAAACCATCTGCAGTTCTAGAATATGGAGTTTCGCCAGCGCCTTTTAATTGCACTTTCCAGTTTTTATTTTTGTGCTCAACTTCAAATAAATTAATGGCTCTTCCATCACCTAATTGTCCTGCCCAATTGCCAAATTGATGACCTCCATAACACATTGAATAAGGTTTTGTGTTTGGATAAATGGCATTTCCTGTAACAATATTTTTAAACAATTCTGATTTTATTTCTTCTTCTGTAATTCCCAATTCTGAAGCCATTTCTTTAGAAACATGTATCACTTTAGGTGCTGTTGTTTTCTTAGGATGTACGTATGAAAAAACTGCTTCTTCAACTTGTCTTCTTGTATTGTCAAGGATTGAATCTGCTGGATTTTCTGAAGTAAAAGTATTCTTTATGTTTAATTTCATTGATCAATATTTTATTGAGATATAAAAAAAGCCTAGTGCCCATTATGGGCTTTATCAATCCATTTTTGAAGTTCTTTATCAGAAGGATTTCTTAACTTTTTATTATTAATCGTAATTGTAGGAAAATTTAGTTTTCTATTTTCATACAAGTTACGTAATTCTTCTGCATTTTCTTCATGCTGTTCTAAATCTAAAAACGCGTAATCTAAATTACGGGTCTCTAAAAATGTTTTATAATATTGAGTCTTATGGCATCTTTCTGCGCCATATAATTTAATCATATTATTTTAAGTAATTTCTAATACCATAACTTGCTAAAACACCTTCTCCTGTTGCTGCTGCAACTTGTGCAATAGCGCCTTCTCTACAATCTCCAGCTGCAAAAATACCATCGACAGAAGTTTGAGCCAAAGCTGTTGTTTGAATAAATCCTCTTTTATCAAGATTTACAATTCCTTTAAAAGATTGTGTATTTGGTATTAATCCAATAAAAATAAATACACCATCTGCTTCTAGAAAACTCTCTTCATTTGTTGTATTGTCTTTTATTTTTAAATTCTTAAATAATTCCTTTTCGTCTGCAATAAACTCAAGAGAGGTTTTATTCATATAAGTAGAAATATTATCGATTGATTTTAATTTTTCTACATAAGTTTCTGATGCAGAAAAGTTTTCAGAACGATGAACTATTTTAACACTCTTACAAAAACCGGCTAAAAAGATACCTTCTTCTAATGCGGAGTTTCCACCACCAATCACAATAATATCTTTATCTCTGTAAAAAGCTCCATCACAAGTTGCACAAAAATGTATACCAGAACCAATTAACTCTTGTTCATTTGGAATGCCTAGTTTTCTGTAAGTAGAACCTGTAGATAATACAACTGATTTTCCAAAATAGGTAGTACCTTTTGTTTCTATTGAGAATAAATTATCTTTTTTTTCAATACCAACAACTTCTTCACCAGTTTTAATAACTGAACCATAGGTTTTGGCTTGTTCTTCCATTTTTTCCATTAATTTTGGACCAGAAATAGAAGTGAAACCTGGGTAATTCTCAATCTTTTCTGTTAAGAAAGCATTTCCTCCAATGGTAGATTTTTCTAGAATTAATGTATCAAATCGATCTCTTTGAGCATAAATAGAAGTTGTTAACCCTGCTGCACCACCACCAATAATAATTGTATCAAATATTTTGAGTTCTTTTTCTATATTTATAGAAAGAAGAGCTGTTAATTTTACATTATCTGGGTTTGTATAAGGAACATTATCAATTAATACTGTTGGAATAATACGTTTTCCGTTGTTAATCTCTTCTACTTTTTGTGTTGCCCAATCGTATTTATCTACATCAATAAAATCAAAATTGATACCATTGTCTCTTAGAAAGCTTTTTGCTCTTCTACAATCTGGACACCAATCTGCACCAAATAATTGTACTTTACCAACTTCATTGATTCCTAAAACGGATGCTAATTCAATATTGTTAGGATTTGTATACGATTTTCCTTTTATCATTAAGGTAGGAATAATGCGTTTACCTTTATTAATAGCTTCTACTTTGGCTGTTGCTTCTTTGTCTAAATCAACATCAATAAAAGTAAAATCAATGTTGTTTTCTTTTAAATATGATTTTGCACGTCTACAATCTGGACACCAATCTGCGCCATATAATAAAATATCTGTCATTAATTTTTTATTTATATTATGAATAACAGATTCCAAATCATTTAATTTAGAAACCTGTTACATTCTATTTTAATTTATCAGCGTGAAGCATACGTAGCTTTGCCAATTTTGGTTCAATTACATAAGTGCAATAACCTTGTCCGTTATTATTTTTATAAAAATCTTGATGTTCTTTAGTAGCATCATAAAAAATTGTTGACGGACTAATTTCTGTCACAATTTTATCATTATAATAAGACTGAATTTGCTTCAAAACCTCTTCAGAAACTTTTCTTTGATTCTCATTATGATAATAAATTACAGATCTGTATTGAGTCCCTCTATCTGCACCTTGTTGGTTTAGTGTTGTTGGATCATGGGTCGTCATAAAGATGACCAAAATGTCTTCATAAGAAATTACATTAGCATCAAAAGTAATTCGAATTACTTCTGCATACCCAGTTAATCCAGAACAAATTTCTCTATACGTTGGTCTTCCTGGAGCGTTTCCCCCAGTATAACCAGAAACAACTTTTTCTATACCTTTTACTTCTTGGAATACAGCTTCTGTGCACCAAAAACAACCACCTCCTAAAGTGGCAATTTGTAAATTTTTACTCATTTTCAGAATTTCCTTTCTCTAGTTGCATAGATTCAGAATTAATACAATAACGCAATCCACTTGGTGCTGGTCCATCAGGGAAAATATGTCCTAAATGCCCATCACAAGTATTACACATAACTTCTACTCTTATCATACCAAAAGAAATGTCTTTATGATATTTAATAGCATTTTCTTTAATAGGTTGCGTAAAACTTGGCCAACCAGAACTCGAATCAAACTTTATTGTAGAATCAAATAAAGGCGTATTACAACAAACACAGTTGTATTGTCCTTCATCATAAATACTACATAAAGCGCCAGTATTTGGTCTTTCTGTTCCTTTTTGCCTTGTAATTCTAAACTGTTCTTCTGTTAATAATTCTTTCCATGCTGCTTCCGTTTTTTCAACTCTTTTATCTGGAGTTGGATTTCCTTTTACACTGAAGCTGATAATTTCTTTCCAAGTAAGCATATTTTGTTTTCTTTCTTTTCTAAATTAATATTGATGCTAGCTGTTTTTTTAGACGTAAAAACACTCGTTAACTTACAAATAATCCTTAATTTGTACGCTAGTGAAAGCAATTCATAAATTTACGACGAATATTAATAAAGTAATGAATGGAGTTATCACTTATTCTTATTCATTTATAAAATAATTTTACAATGAGCACATTAATTGTTGATACAGAAAAGTACGTCTTTAGTTTATTAAATACCAATTTAGATAGAAATTTTGTGTATCATAATTTAGTACATACACAAAGAGTTGTTAAAAGTACAAAGGAGCTTATTGAAAACTTAAAAATTGATAAAGTAGCTGCTGAAAACCTAGAGATTGCTGCTTGGTTTCATGATACAGGTTTTATAAAAGGAGCTGAAAATCATGAAGAAGAAAGTGTTAGAATTGCTTCAGAATTTTTAAAAGAGAATAAAGTAACCGATAAAAGAATTGAAGCTATTTCAGATCTTATTTTGGCAACTAAAATGGGGTATCAACCCAAAAATGATTTTGAAAAGATAATAATTGATGCAGATTGTGCGCATTTAGCTTCTAAAAGTTTTTTTGATTACACTTTTTTATTAAGAAAAGAGTGGGAGTTAACAGGTGTTAAAAAAGTTTCTGATACAGAATGGATTGCAGGAAATATTGAATTTTTTACCCAACAGCATCACTTTAATACAGATTATGCTTTAAAAAATTGGACAAAAAAGAAGCAGAAAAATTTATCTAAATTAATAAAAAATAAAAAAAATTTAAAAAACGATATTAAAAAATTTAACCAGAAGCAAGATGCTTTAGAATTAAAAAAAGAGAAAGGAAACGTGCCAGAACGTGGCGTAGAAACGATGTTTAGAATCGCTTTAAAAAACCACATGACTTTAAGTAATATTGCAGATACGAAAGCGAATATTTTACTTTCTGTAAATGCAATTATAGTTTCTTTAGCACTGTCTAACCTATTACCAAAACTAGATAACCCTTCAAATAGTTATTTAATAATACCAACTGTTATATTTATAATTTTTACGGTTGCATCTATTATCTTATCAATTTTAGCAACAAGACCTAATGTTACAGAAGGGAAATTTACAAAAGAAGATGTTGCTAATAAAAAAGTTAACTTATTGTTTTTTGGTAATTTTCATCAAATGAAATTAAATGATTTTGAATGGGGTATTTCAGAAATGATGCAAGACAGAGATTACCTTTACGGTTCTTTAACGAAAGATTTATATTTTTTAGGATTGGTTTTAAATAGAAAATATAAAATATTACGAGTTACCTATACCGTTTTTATGATTGGTATTATAGTAAGTGTATTAGCATTTGCATTTGCCTTTAGAATGCAAGAAACAGGGAGCACTTTATAAATTTAAGCTTCAATTTCTTTTATCAAATCATTTAAAGTAACAGTTTGTTTTTTGTCGAAATTATCTTGATAAATAACTTCTACACGCAACGCTTTTAAACCAGAAACTCCTTGTAAATCCTCAAGTTCTAGAAACTCTATTTCTCCTAATTGATTGTTAGATTGTAAGAATTTTATATACTTTAAATACTCTGAAGCATCTTTTTCTTGAGAATAAACAATTGCAATTTTTCCAGGAACTGTTAAACGATCTTCAGTTCCTTTAATATGTGCTTTATCAATTCGTTTTTTTATGATTTCGTACCTAATATTATAAGCTCCATCAACATCAAACTGTTTTTCATCCATTCTAAATTTAATAGCCATCGGATTACTATGAACTAAAATTAAAGAAGCTACACGTAAATCGCTAGGCATATTTTTAAGTTCAGAAAAAGCAGTGTTTTCCATTTCGTACATCGTTTGTAATTGCCATAAACGTAGGTTATACAAATACAAAGGATCAAAATTTCTATTTTTTGTAATAGATTGGCCAATGTACATGTTGTATTCTACTCCATCAGTTTTGTAACGCTCAAAATAATGAGGAAATATTTTTTGGGCTTCTTTTTGTTTTTTATCAATAAATTTAGCAAGCTTATCATTTAATAGATTTACACTGTTTTCATAATCTTTTCTTTTCTCGTAAACAACATGTAATTCTTTGTCCAAACGATTCATGTAAGTGCTTACCTTTTCTTCTAACTCTTTGTTTATATCCTTAATGTGATTAAAAACAGGGTAAATTTCTCTCTTTAAAAAGTCTAAAATATTAATTTCATCACCTGCATTTAAACCACTTTTTACATCATTTAAATAGGTTGAAACCCGAAACATTAATTCTTTATAGATAGGTAATTTTTCACTTTTACAAGCATCTTTTAAAACTGAAATAGCTAAGGTAAGTTGTGTAATTAAATCTTGTTTAATAGCAGTGTTTCTTGCTTCTGATGAGCCTTTTATATCACTTTGACCATATAAAGGATAAACATCTTTAAAAATAATCTCATCTAATTTTGCATTGTCATTTATTTGAGATTCTTGATGGTATTTTTCTGCAGCTTCATAAAATCGCCATTTTACAGAACTATGTATTGATGTGTAATTTTCTTGTATTGTAGCTTCTAAAACATTTTGGTGTTCTTCTGAAGTTCTTTTTACAGCAGCTTCAAAAACAGGAATAATATCTTTTAATTTGTTAATGTTTACAGAATTTAAATCATAAGCTCTAGGAGATGCAATTTCTAATAAAGCTAAATCTCCATTACTTGCTGCTTTAATTGGAATTATGATTATACTTTGCAAGCCAGCACTGTGTAGGTTTTTATAGAAAGGATTTTTATTCGTATTTACACCATACTTTTCTACATCTGATAAGATAAAAGTTTCATGGTTTACAAATACTTTTTGAATAAATCCTTCACAAAAATAGTTGCTATCGCAAGTTATTTCTGAGTTGTTTTTTAAGATAATACTATTCGATTTTTTTACAACAGTTTCACGAATTTTAGTATTTACAGTATCAAAATTTGAATACCCAAGCCTTAAGTCTTTTATACTATAAAAATCTCTTAAATTGTCTTGTAACTTCTCAATTAGATTATCACCTCCTTCTAATAAATTTGCTTTAATGGATGAAAGCATTTCTTCTGATGTAACATCAAATAAATTGATAATTCCAAAACCTTTAAAAATGTAACTATTTGGCGGAATTTTTTCTTTCCAAAGTGCTATGTTATCAAAGTTGTTTAATAACTCTTTGATATCATTTTCAGATAATTTTGGAGCATTTTCTGTTGGTGTAATTTCAGAGAAATCAGCATTAAAAGCAGCTCTATAATTTTTCATTGTTCCAGTTGTTTTATCTGGAATGTCAAAGTAAAAGGGTCTTTTTATGTCAATATTATGTTTATAGACAAATCCTAAAATAAAGGTACACGCCATAATGTACATGCTATTGTCTTCAAAATTTCTTACTGTAAATTCATAGTCTTCACCTGCATTATTTAAAATACTTTCAAAACGAGATGTAAATTTAAAAGAGGTAAAAGAAAAGGGTATACTAGCAGCTTTTATTTCGTTATTTTGAAGTGCTTCTGGAAAAAGAGGTGCTAATAATAAATTAATTTGCTCTTTGTATTTTTGAATTAAACTTAAATCAGAAAAGCCATTTATTAGCTCAGGATATCGTTTAATTTCTTTCATAATTTCTATTGAAGAATTATGAGAAGGATGCTCTTTATGTTCTTGTGAAGCGTATTTTTCAAAAATAGAAAATACCTTATTAAACGAAATGTTTAATTGTAAGGGTAATTCTACTTCAGCAACTAAACTCGATTTTATTATTTTCATTTTTTTGAAATATTAAAAATTCACATTTAAAAAATATGTATACTAATAGTCGAGTTTAAGTTACAAAAGTTACAAGCTAAATTTATTTTTGTCTAAAATAAATAGTAATTGGTACTCCGTTAAAATTATATATATCTCTTAATTTGTTTTCTAGAAAACGTCTATAACCATCTCTTACATATTGCGGTAAATTACAGAAAAAAGCAAATTGCGGAGTCTGTGTTGGCAACTGCATACAGTATTTTATTTTTACAAACTTTCCTTTTATTGCTGGTGGTGGAGAGTTTTTAATGATTTCTAACATTGTTTCATTAAACTTACTCGTTTGTATTTTGTTTTTTCTGTTTTTAAAAACATCTACAGCGGTTTCTAAAGCTTGTAACAAACGTTGTTTTGTTAATGCAGAAACAAAAATAATTGGAACATCTGTAAAAGGTGCAATTTCGCGTCTAACTTCAGCTTCATAATCACGCATTGTATTGGTTTCCTTTTCAATTAAATCCCATTTATTAATTAAAATAACAACACCTTTTCTGTTTTTTTCAGCCAACCAAAAAATATTTTGATCCTGACCTTCAAATCCACGAGTGGCATCAACCATTAGAATTATTACATCAGAATATTCAATAGAACGCACAGCACGCATTACAGAATAAAACTCTAAGTCTTCTTTTACTCTAGATTTTTTTCTAATTCCAGCAGTGTCTACTAAATTAAAATCAAAGCCAAATCTGTTATATTTTGTATCAATAGAATCTCTTGTTGTACCAGCAATGTCGGTAACAATATTTCTTTCTTCTCCAACTAAGGCGTTAATAAAAGAAGATTTTCCTGCATTTGGTCTACCAACTACAGCAAATCTTGGTAATTCTTCTTTTTCTAAATCAATTACTTCAGGTTTTGGCATAATTGCAGCAATTGCATCTAAAATATCACCAGTTCCACTTCCGTTTATAGAAGAAATTGTATGATAATCTCCCAATCCTAAATTATAGAATTCAACTGCATCCGCATCACGCATTGCATTATCAACTTTATTGACAGCTGTAAAAATTGGTTTTTTTACCTTTCTTAGCATCTTTGCAACTTCAGCATCCATAGGAGTAATTCCTTCTTCTACATCAACAACAAAAATGATGATGTCTGCTTCTTCAATTGCTAAAGTAACTTGTTTTCTAATTTCTTCTTCAAAAATATCATCAGAGCCAACAACATAACCACCTGTGTCTATTAAAGAAAATTCTTTTCCATTCCAATCAGATTTTCCGTAATGTCTATCTCTTGTAACTCCACTAACGGAATCTACAATGGCTTCTCTTCTTTGTACTAAACGATTAAAAAGTGTTGACTTTCCTACATTTGGTCTTCCTACAATGGCAACAATACTATTCATCTCTATTGATATTTTTTGCAAAGATACAATTACTATATGATAAATAATTGTAAATTTAAACCGTTATACATGCCTTTTTTATGGATAAAAAAAAGAATCTTTTAATTGAAAAGAGAAATAGTGAGGTTTTTCTTCGTCCAAGATTTGCTATTGATTTGGAGGAAAATGCTAAAATTGTTTTAAATCGTTTTTCTGATGAATTTAAAAAGGAAGAAACAACGTTTAGAGGAAGCGTTATTGATGGACATGTTTTTATCGCTGTTTCTAAAAAAGAAGAACACTTTTGGTCTCCTCAATTACATTTAGAAATTTTAGAGACAACTGAAAAAACATCACTTTTAAACGGATTGTTTGGACCAAATCCTCAAGTATGGACACTTTTTATGTTTATTCATTTTGTAATAGGAATTAGCTTTTTAGGATTTGCAGTTTTCCTGTACACTAAAATGTCTTTAAATGAGCCAATCATTTTTCCATTAATAATGATGTTTGTTTTACCACTTGTTTGGACAATCCTTTATTTTTTAGGGAAAACAGGAAAAGATACAGGGAAATCTCAAATGAAAGATTTACATGATTTTATGATAAAAGTAATCTAGATTTCCTGTCTTTACAAGAATGACAATCTCATTGAATCTTATAAGTTAAAAAACCTAGGAACGTTTTTTTAATTAACGTTGATTATAACCAAATCGTTTTAACTGAGTTTTATCACTTCTCCAATTTTTATTCACCTTTACATAGAGCTCTATAAAAACCTTTTTCTCGAAAAATTGTTCTAAATCCTTTCTTGCTTCTGCACCAACTCTTTTTATTGCAGCTCCTTTATGACCAATGATAATTCCTTTTTGAGTTTCGCGTTCAACCATAATAACAGAACGAATTCTAACAATGTTTTCTTCTTCTGTAAACTCTTCAGTTTCAACTTCAACAGCATACGGAATTTCTTTCTTATAGTGGATTAGAATTTTTTCTCTAATTTTTTCATTCACAAAAAAACGTTCTGGTTTATCTGTTAATTGATCTTTTGGGTAATATGGTGGCGCTTCAGGAAGTAATTCAACTATTTTTTCAAATAAGCTATCCACATTAAAACGTTCTAGAGCAGAAATTACAGATACAAATGCATTTGGTACTTTTTCTTTCCAATATTCAATTTTCTCTTCTACCTCTTCTTGAGAGGAAGTGTCAATTTTATTCAGTAATAAAATTACAGGTATTTCACTGTGTATTATTTTGTTAAAGAAAGCTTCATTTTTTAATTCTTTCTCTCCAACTTCTACCATGTAAATTAAAATATCGGCATCATCTAGTGCAGATTTCACAAAATCCATCATAGAAGATTGCAATTCATAGGCTGGTTTTATGATTCCTGGAGTATCAGAAAAAACTATTTGATAATCATCATCATTCACAATTCCTAAGATTCTATGTCTTGTAGTTTGTGCTTTTGAAGTTATAATTGATAGTTTTTCGCCTACTAAAGCGTTCATTAAGGTAGATTTACCTACGTTAGGGTTTCCTATAATATTTACAAAGCCAGCTTTATGTATCATGATGCAAAGATAGTTTGTTTTTGTATTTTCCATCATAATTTATGATGGAAAAAAATAAATGAAATAAAGTTTGGTCAGTTGTTTAAATAAGATGTATCTTTGCAGTCGAAAATAACGGATCGAATTTTATGAGTCGAGAGTTAAAAGCTAAGTCATTATTTTTGAAATTACAACGCGGGATAGAGCAGTAGGTAGCTCGTCGGGCTCATAACCCGAAGGTCACTGGTTCGAGTCCAGTTCCCGCTACTACTTTAAATAAGTGTAAAACAGCAGTTTAGGTCTCTAAACTGTTTTTTTTATGCAATCAATTTATGAATACCAGAGCGATGAGCGACAATAGTTTTGAATAAAGCTACTACTGTTTTGTTCAATAGCTTACTGATTGAATATAAATGATTGTTTTTTTGATGACCTAAAGGTAGAATTCCTTGTAAACCTTATTTTAATCCTTCAATCTATCTAAGATTAAAAACTTAAGGTCAGTATTTAGGAGCATTCCTAAATATCTTAATTAGTAAATTGTATCATAAATAGATAAAGTTCGAAGTAATAATAGTACATTAATTGAGAAAACCATACATTGTATTCATAAATTAATTATGTAAAGATTAAAGTGCATGAAAACAATATTAGTAACAGGTGGTGCCGGTTTTATAGGTTCTCATTTATGTGAACGATTACTTAGAGAGGGGAATGAAGTTATATGTTTAGATAACTTTTTTACAGGTTATAAACGAAATGTTCTAAAATTAACATCAAACCCTAATTTTGAAATAGTAAGACATGATGTTACCAACCCATATTATGCAGAAGTTGATGAAATTTACAATTTAGCTTGTCCTGCAAGTCCTATAAGTTATCAATATGATCCTATTAAAACAATTAACACTTCAGTTATTGGAGCTGTCAATATGTTAGGTTTAGCCAAAAGAGTGAACGCCAAAGTTTTACAAGCAAGTACAAGTGAAGTTTATGGAGACCCTACAATTCATCCTCAAACAGAAGATTATTGGGGCAATGTAAACCCCATAGGATTAAGGTCTTGTTACGATGAAGGAAAAAGGTGTGCTGAATCATTATTTGTAAACTATCATCAACAAAATAATGTTAAAATAAAAATCATACGTATTTTCAACACGTATGGTCCAAACATGGATATAAATGATGGTAGAGTAGTTTCAAATTTCATTGTTCAGTCTTTAAAAGGAAAAGATATTACTATTTATGGAGATGGAACTCAAACACGTTCATTCCAATATGTAAACGACCTTATTGAAGGAATGATTAGAATGATGAATTCAGAAGATTCTTTTTTAGGACCTGTAAATATTGGAAATCCTAATGAATTTTCAATGTTAGAGTTGGCTAAGACTATAATTAAACTGACAAACTCAAAGTCTAAAGTCATCTTTAAACCATTGCCAATGGATGATCCTAAACAAAGACAACCAAATATTGATTTGGCAAAGAAAAGGTTAAATGGGTGGGAGCCAAAAATTGAATTAGAAGAAGGTCTTAGTAAAACAATTGAATATTTTAAAAGTATTATATAAGCCAAAAATATTTTCATCAAGTTGTGTTGATCTATTCTCTAATCCTTTTTCCTTTAACCATCTGCCATAAACGTTATTTCTTCCCGATTTTGATTTGCTATGGTCAATTTCATTTGTGCCCTAAAAACTTATAGTAGGGTTTAATTCAAATTTCGTTAGATACTTTTTAAAGTAGATGGGTTTCAGGTTCACGGCTACCTTTAGCATGTGAAGCGTAGCAAATGTTTATGGTTTATGATTTCATATACATTGTTAGCAGTACTTATATGTGTTATAAAATTTCTTTTGGAATTATTTTTCTCGTCCATGTTTTTAAACGCTTAAAGTTATTTACCTCTGAATCTGGGTTGTATTCTAATGTTGTTTCCCATGAATTTTCTGGTTTAAACTCTATTTCCATACCTTTTAAGACACCTCTAGAAATTTTATCAGAGCGAACAATAACAACACATTCTGTATTTAAATTTGCACTTCTAGGGTCAAGATTAAATGTTCCAATAACTGTTATTTTGTTATCAATAATCATGGATTTTGCATGAAGTCCAAATATTGGTTTATAATCTAACTTTAATTGTAATTCTCCAGTCATTATTTTTGTCCGTTCTGCCGCATCTGGACGAAATTCATATATTCTAACTCCTGTTTTTAATAATTTATTTCTGTCTGTTTGGTAGCTACTAAAGGCCTCTAGATTGTCTGTTGAGGCCAAGCTATTAGTAAGTATTCTAATTTTTACACCACGTTTAACGGCTTCTTTAAATAGATTTTGACTCAGTTCAGTGGTGATTAAATAGGGTGTTTGAATATCTATGGATGATTTGGCATTTTTAACCAAATCGATTAATGCACTTGTTGAAACACCGCCACCACCCAAACCATTTGCTCCATCATTTTTCCCTGGCATATCAGAAATGAACGCTACATCATTCAACCATACTAAATCACCAGAATTTTTAATCGTATTAAAAGCAGTTGGTAAAGACGCTATTCTTTCTCTTATTTGTGGCCAGAAATTATCTGGATTACATGCATATTCATGCAGGTTCTTAAACCTATTTTCTGAAGTTATGTTTTTAGGTTTTTCTTTAATTATACTTGTAATATTTCTACTTAACGAGCTATTCCAAAATTGATCAAATGATCTATTTACTTTTTGTGATTCTTTACCTAATAATAGAATATCTCTATCCCTAAAGTTATATTCATGATCATAGTCAAAATATTCATCTGCAATATTGCGGCCACCTGTAATTACTACTTTACCGTCTACTATAAACGTTTTGTTATGCATCCGTTGATTAGCAGATCTAAAATCTGTTGTAAATTTTTTAATTTTTTCAATGATATTCTTTCCTAAATTAACCCCTGGATTATATATTTTAACCGTAATATTCTCATGAGAATTAAAAATTAAAATATCTTCAATATCTGCATCAACCATTATGTCATCAACAATAATTCTTACTTTAACTCCACGGTCAGCCGCTCTTATTAAATAATCACAAGCGATAAGTCCTACATTGTCTGTTGAAAAAATGAAGTATTGAATATCTATCGTTTTTTCAGCATATTCACTTAACCATGCCCTAGCTATCATTGAACCACTTCCATCTTCTAGCACATAAACTCCCGTTTTGGTGCTCATCAGTTCAGCAACATCCTTAAGTTCCTTGGAAAGGGTTGTGCTTTCATTTCTATGAATATTCGAACAAAAATCTGTTTCTGGTGTAAACTTCTTTGTTTCATTACAAGATGCTAATACAAGCACAGCAGCTGTATAATAATATTTAAATTTTAAAATTAATTTAATGTGATTTATCATTTGTTATTGTTGCTAACATGTTTGTATAGGAAAATTTACGCTGTTTAAAAACTAAAGTTAATAAATAAAACACAAACGAAGAAAATCCGGGAGGATTTTTATTAGTAACCCCAAACTAGAAATTGTTTTACACGGCTTAAGGTTGTCTTTTATTTTTTATTTCCATTTTTAATTAAATAATTCTTGAATTTTTAGAATTTTCATTTGCTCTTTTAACATAATAGTCCTTAATAAAGTCATTATTTTATCTCTCTGTATTGCATTACTCGAATGGTATGTAGCATCAGAATTTAATTCAGGTTTAACTGATTTATACTGATAATTCTCATTTTAAGTTACTCGTGAAACAATTACATTTAGCTTTATATTAAAATTGTAATATGAAAGCTATAGACTCGAATTTAAAAGTAGCCGCCCTTTTCTTTGCAACATTAATATTGCTTCAAGGTTGTATGATTTGCAAATCAGCATCTGTAACACTTTATGAAGCGTCAAAACTTAAGGCTAAAGTTTAAGTGAAGACTTTAGATAATCAATCTCTAAAGTTTGACAGAATAGAAGTTTTAAATAACAAGCTCTTTTAATCAGATTGAACAAAATTATTTCGGAATAATGAGGATAAGAAAATGTATAATTGTGTGGTTTAAGACCATTCTATTCGGAAGTCTATTGGCGACAGTGTTAAGTGTTCCAATAATATTTATAAAAATGAGTTACTATTTAAGGCCTACAATATCGATTATAATTCCTTTTCTTGTAATAACAATATTAGTAAGCCTTATTGTTTCAATACCAACTATTGCAGTTATGATAAAATTACGAGAATCCCTTTTGAAAAATAATGCAGCATCAAGTGTTGTTACAAATAAAATTAATTTAATCCATTTGCTTGGTGGCATTATTACATTTATAATAATTGCATTTGCATTTGAGTTCGGAAGTTTAGCTTTAATTTTTTTGTTAGTTTATCTGGTTAGTTTTTTCTCAATCGGACACATTTTTTGGCAAAAAGAGTTAAAAACTCCAATAGATAGATTAGTACTTTAATAAACGATCATGAGAAGATAATTAGAAAAATAATATAAAAAGTATTCAACTTAGGGATGAAAACAGGTCAATTATTTTGACCATTGTAAGTCTTTTTATAATCATTGGTGGTGTATTGGGTTCAAGCAATTGGGTAAATTAGGGTATGGTGATATTTATAAGGACAAAACAAAAACTATAATGATATTTTAATTAATATTTTTTTTAAATTAATTTATTGATTATCAATTAATTGTAGCCCTTGTTTTTTGTTCAGAAGGGTCAATATTGTGGCCAATGTTGTAGTATATGGTTTCTTACGTATTTTAAACACCTAATTTAGAAATACAAACCAAAGAGTGTATAACTTTTTTGGGGCAGTTCAAAATCTGCGAGGATTTTTGTAAGTAGGCTAAAAACTAGCTATGAATTATACAAGGTGTGAGCTATTTTTATTTTCTATTATTTTATGATTCACTATTATCTTTTTTTGTGAGACTAGTTGCTATTCCTGCACCTATTGCTATTCCTAAAGCAATCTATAAACTTAGATTATCGGTTGCAACTCCAAATAACCGCGAAACCAGGACTTACAAAATATTTAGAAGATGATTTGGTTGTTCTCGTTTTAGAGCATGCCAGTTACAGTGCGATGCATTCACTTAATAAAAAAATAAAGAATATTGTTGCTGAAAATTTCGGTATTTAACATCTTTTTTTTAGAGTTGTTACGTTCTCTAATATAAAAGATTATCTTTTATAAAACTGATAATTCTATCATTTAATCCATTTACTTTTCTGTTTTAAATTTACACCATTATTTTAATTTTATAAAAGTCAACATGCTAAATTTTAGGGGAAAGAGCTATGAAGTTTTGCATTTCATACTTAAATTATTGTATGTTTACACTTGATATAATAAGTATCATACGTATTCTATAGATTTATATAAGAAAACTTAACCTCCCCCCATGACGAAAAACCTGAATTCTCCCCTCTTTTTTAATCCAATATTTCCGGCAACCCCTCATAACAAAAAGGTATAAAACTTATTTTGTAGTGTGAAAACTGATTTTTTTAAAAAGAAAAAAATTGGAGCTTACAGTTAAAATCGTTTTTTTTTATGTCTTTTAACGATTTTAAATGCTTTGTATACTTGCAAGCTTTATTTTTTATAGAAAAGACAATTATTTATTAATTATTAACCCCCAAAATTTAACCAATGATTAAATTATTACACAAAAAAATTATCATTTCAGCATTATTTTGCTTTCAGGGTATCGCGATGTTAACCGCGCAAACTTCAGAGCAAACGATTAATGGAAATTTAACAAATGATGCTCGAGTAAAAGAGTTTTCTATGGAGCCAGTAAAAGGAACTCCTTCTTTAATTAAAATGAATGCAGCAGGAACCACACTTTCTTTAAGTGAGACTCCAGCATTTCTTCAATCTGTATTAGGGTTAGGAGCAACAACTACTTTTGAGGCTGCTAGAACTACAAATACAGCTCAAGGAATTAAAATTACTGTTTTTCAACAATACAACAACGGTATTAAAGTAGAGCACGGTGTTTTTAAAGCAATTTCGAAGAAAGACATTGTACAAGGTTTTACTGCTGAATACTATAATTTAGCATCAATTTCTGCAACTCCAACCTTAAGCGAAAGTGCCGCTTTACAAAAAGCATTTGATTTTGTAGGAGCTACAAGTTATGCTTGGGATTATGTGTTAACTTTAGGAGATTCTCCAGAACATGTTGCAGCCTATAACGAATTGTATCCGAAAGGAGAATTAGTAATGGTTGATGATTATGGAACCATAGAAATAGATGTTTATTTAGCGTACAAGTTTAATGTGTATGCTGCAGAACCATTATCTCGTGCAGATATTTATGTAGACGCTACGAATGGTAAAATTCTTTTGAATGACGCAATTATAAAGCATGCAGATGCAAATGGGAAAAATAAAATTGCTAAAACAATTAGACCAAACATAAATACATTCAGCGCCAATGCGAACGGACCACTTAGAACCCTAGTTGCAGTGCCAAAAGATTTAGCAGCAATTGGAGATACTCGTTATGCAGGTAGAAGAAATTTTGATACTTCATTAAATGAAAATGGATTTTATGAATTAAAGGGAACCACTCCAACAGGAATTCCTAATGAGACTTTTTCTTTTGAAGGAAGAGGAGGAATTCCATTGAATGTAAATCTTACTGCATTTTCGGAATCTATCTTTGATGGTGACTCAGGTTTATTAGAGGTTTCAGAAACAGCTGATAATGAGTGGAATGCTGAGGAACATCGAAAAGATAGATTTGATGGACCAGAGGAAAGTTATCCAGCAAAAAACGAAGCAAATAATGATGATGTTGCATTGGATGCGCATTGGGGTGCAGAAATTGTTTTAAGATATTGGTCTGAGATTCATGAAAGAGAGAGTTATGATAATAAAGGAACAGGAGTTAAAAACTATGTACACTATGGTGATGCATATGATAATGCATTCTGGAATGGAACAGCGATGACCTATGGTGATGGAACTTATCAAGGAGGTACATATCCTGATGGGTCTTTTGCTCCTTTAACATCTTTAGATGTTTGTGGTCACGAGATTGGTCATGGAGTTTGTGAGTTTACTGCAGATTTAGTGTATGCTAGAGAATCTGGAGCAATGAATGAAGGTTTTTCTGATATCTGGGCAGCTTCTGTAGAAAACTTTGTTTTAGTAGGAATTGATGGTAAATTACCATACGTCACATGGGGAGTTGGAGAACAAATTGATGAAAGAGATGGAGGATTAGAGCCTGGTGAAACTGGTTCTAGAGCTTTAAGATGGATGGATGATCCAAAAAATGCAGGTGATCCAGACTGTTATGATGGAGAATTTTGGATACCAGTTACAGGTCCACTTTGTTTGGAACCGAATACAGGAAACGACCAATGTGGTGTGCATTCTAATAGTGGTGTATTAAACAAATGGTACTATTTAATGGTAGAAGGTTCTGGACAAGCTATTTCTGAAGGTGCTGGAAAAATCTCTAGGACTGATCCAGTATTACCTAAAGTATTGGTAGAAGATGGAATAACAGATGCAGGAAATGAATATAAAGTGGAGCCAATTGGGTTTGATAAAGCGGACCAGATTACATACTTAGCGGAAACAACCTTAACGCCAAATGCTACTTTTTTAAATATGAGAGATGCTTCTATTTTAGCAGCTCAATTGTTATATGGTGTTGCTTCATATGAAGAAATTCAGGTTACAAATGCTTGGTACGCTGTTGATATTGGTGCAGCATATGTTCCAGGAGAACCAGATTCGATAGTAGTTTCTCCATTAAATGTTCAAATATTTACAGAGACGAATGAAGTAGATGGTTGTAGTGAAGTGAATTCATACAATATTGTGCTTATAGGCTATACAGTAGAAGACGCGGTAACAGTAGCGCTTAATTTTGAGGGTACTGCAACAAAAGGTTTAGACTATACGGTATCTACTCAGACATTAAATTTTCCTGCAGGAAATAGTTCACAAACATTTATAATAAATGTTATTGATGATGTTACTATAGAAGACGCAGCTTCTGAAACAATTGTAATGTCCTATACATTCAAAGGAGTAGATTTTGAACAAGTATTTACGATAGGAGATGATGATTTTGTACCAAAAACAGGGTTAACAGATATCATTTTCTTAGAAGAAAATTTTGATGGAGACGATATTCCAGTATCTTGGGAAATGATAGATTACAGTTCAGGAAGCCCATTAGGTGCTAATCTCTGGGCTTATAACGGAGACGGAACCGAAGCTGGAAGAGCATATATCACACAGCCAGTTTTTACAGGTAATGCAACTTACGACACAAATTCACCTTCTAATACTATTTTAAGATCTCCGATATTAAATGCGGCTGGAACAAATGATGTTACAGTAAGTTTTGATTGGGAAGCTGGTGGAGAAACAGATGCAACAGACGGGACTATTTTTGATTATGGTGAATTGCTATATAGTATTGATGGAAAAACATATGTGGGAGTAGATAAATTTGTAGGAGGTGGACCAGGAGGGGCCGCTACTGCTTCAGGTTCTTACTCTGGTATAATTAGTATTGCAGATGGTTTACCATTTTATATCGGATGGAGATGGACTAATGACGATAATGCTGGTACTCAATTTAGTTTTGCTATAGATAACGTTGTAATTTCTGGAACACCGGCAGGTATCGAAACTCAAGCATATCGAAGAGGAACGGAAAAATCTATAAAATCTAGTATTGTAAGGACTGATGATGCTGTTTATTTTTTAAGTAAACAGGATGACGGATTAATGGCATATATAGAAAATGCATCTGCAGATCTAGGTTGTGTATCTATTAAAGTAATTGAAGCCGGAACAAATGTTGCCGGTTTTGAAAAAATGGATACTAAGAGAGCTGAAAAAGTGCTATTCATAGATGTAGAGAATAAAGAAGCTACTTATGATTTAACATTGTATTATACAAATGGAGAATTGGCTGATTTTGACGATGCGACTGCTTTGAAAATTTTATTGGTAGACGGCCAAGTTATTAACGACGCTGATTTCGCTGAAGAAAACTACCAATACAATGGTAATGCTACGCCAAATACAGAAGATGAATTTGTTGCCTATACAGGAACTTTTAAAGGTTCTGGAGCTTTAACGGTTTCGGAAACACCTGCAGCAGGAACTAGTTTATCTACTGAATCTATTTCAGTGTTAGAAGAAAACACGAAAGTGTACCCAAACCCTGCTTTTAGTTCATTGACTATTAAATTAGCAGATGCTACTATTAAATCTGTTGCTATTTATAATACTTTAGGTCAAACTATAAAATTTATGAATATGAAAACGGCTAATAGACAAGCAGATCTTAATGTTTCAAGTTTAGCAAAAGGACTATATATTTTAAAAATTAGTACTAATAATGGTAACTTTTTAACAAAACGTTTCGTTAAAAAGTAGTTTTAAATACAAGTCATATTAAATTAGAAAAGGGGCAGATTTATCTGCTCCTTTTTTTTTATTTCCCTATTTTATATTTAGAAAGAATCTATTTTTATTTTATAAAGTATAAAAAAATAAGCATACAAATTTCTAAGGGCTTAAGTAAATTTAGATATTATAATTCCTTTCACATTTTCAATTTTCCTTTACATTTCTTCATACGAATTAAACATAAAGGAGTTCATGAAAAATCACGTTATTACTTACAATTAAAATTGCCTTTTATGTCATTTTTCGATTTTATATAGGATCAAAATTTGTCTTATTTCACATTGGTTTTACAAGTGTATTTATGCGGAATTGAAAGCAGGTCTTTATTAAAAGACAACTATTTACTTATTAATTAATACCTCTAAATTTTTCATCAATGATTAAATTATTAAAAAAAAAGAGGATCACTCCACTGTTATTATGTTTTTAAGGTATTGCGATGTTAACTCCGAAAACAGCAACTAGCCTTTATGCGTTGTTTGTGTTCTTTTGAGAACTAGTGTATTTCTTGGGGTTTTACTTTTTTATTATAGGAATAGTAAGCTCTTTTTCTGTAATATCAATCATTATATCAAACAAAACCACTTTTTTATTTGCTCTGTTTTTCTGCTTTTCAAGTAATTTAACTTGTTGCTCTAATTCTAAAATACGTTGTTCGGGTGTTTTAGACACAACTTGTTGGATTGTATATTGGTAATTTAAGTTACCTTATTTTTTTAACCAAGTTCGAACTGTAGATGCTTATTGAACTCCATATTTGTTTAAAGCACCTATTGTGGTTAATAATCCATGTTCTGTTTCTTGAACAATCTGAAGTTTTAAGATTAAACTCTAATCTTTTTGTATTCGTTTTTGTAATTTGAATCTTGTGTTTCCATAATTAAATAGTGTTAAGTGTAGCACTATATTAGGACGAGACAATTAGTGCAAAAAAAAAGAGTCAAACTAATAGTTTGGCTCTTTTTTTTAATATTCAAAAATAGTAATGCTACTACTTCATCATCAATAAATTATTTAATTCAAGGTTTGTAAGCTCTCTCCATCTTCCTCTAGGTAAATTTTTCTTTGTTAATTCAGCAAAAACTACTCTATCAAGTTTTGAAACTTTATAACCAAGGTGTTCAAAAATCTTACGTACAATTCTATTTCTTCCTGAGTGTATTTCTATACCTATTTCAGTTTTGGGTTGCCCATCTACATAAGAAACTGCATCTATAAACACTTTTTTACCTTCAATAATAACCTCTCCTCTTAATTTTTCTAAATCTTTTAAAGAAAGCTTATTATCTAAAGAAGCATGATACAGCTTACGTACATTATGTTTTGGGTGTGTTAGCTTTTTTGCTAAATCGCCATCATTTGTAAACAACAACAAACCTGTTGTATTTCTATCTAACCTTCCTACAGGATAAATACGTTCTTTAGATGCATTAGAAACCAAGTCCATTACCGTTTTTCTACCACGATCATCTTCCATTGTGGTAATGTAATTTTTTGGCTTATTTAATAAAACATATCTTTTTTGTTCTGGGGTAATTGAAGTTCCATCAAAACGAACAACATCATCTGGCTGAACCTTATAACCCATTTCTGTAACCAATTTTCCATTAACCTCTACACTACCATGCTCTATATAAGTATCTGCTTCTCTACGTGAGCAAACACCAGAATTGGCAATGTATTTATTTAAACGAATTCCAGCTGATTCATCTGTTTTATGAACAGAATGAATTTTCTTAAATTCTTTCTTTGGGGTTTTTCTGCTTAAAGGAGCATTTTTCTTTGGACTTTTTCTACTTAGAGGAGTGCTTTTTTTACCTTCTTGTCGTCCTCTCGACGAGTTTCTATCTGAATTCATTTTATAACTTTTTGCAAAGATACTTATAAAATAAATGATTTAATTCAATCTATCTATCACTTTTTCTAATAACAAAGAAGGATCAATAAAGACCAAACTAAAAATACCAATTAAAAGCAATAATTTTAAAACATTATGTAACAATCTGTATTGATTTTCAGAAGAAGATTTGTACAAATAAAAACCTACAAAAATCAATGCAATCATTGCAAAATAGAAATAGTATTTCATATAACCTATTGCAGGATAATTAAACAAAACAGCTACCGGAAACAAGGTAAGAACTAATAAAAAAACAGATAATTGCTTTGTTTTCTTCTCTCCATGTACAACAGGAAAAGTACTGTAATTATTTACAATTGCTCCTTTAATATTTTCTAAATCTTTAATAAGTTCTCTTACCATGATTACAAGAATCAAAAAAATTGCATGTACGAATATTAATTTTGAGAAATTTTTAAAATAAACAAAAATAGCAAAAAACGGAAGAAGTGTTAATACTGTTGCTGTAATTAATCCTGTAAAAGGGTGTTTTTTAAGCTTATGAGAATAAAACCAAATTAAAAAGATATAGATACCAAAAAATAATGCTGCTTTCCCAGAAATTAAAAATCCAAAAGAAAAACCAAGAAAATTTAAAAAGAAATAGAGTGATAATTTAGTTTCTTCTTTTATGTAATTGTCTAAACCTGTTTTTAAAGGGCGATTTATTCTATCTACTTTAACGTCATAAAAATTATTTATAATATAACCTGCTGCAACTACACAAACAGATGCTAAAACAATAAAGAGCAAGTCCCAATCAAAAAGAATATATTTTAAAGACTTTTCTGGAGAGAAAATGAAAATTGCTGCTAAATATTGAGCAGCAACTAATACAAGAATGTTATACCCTCTAATAACAGAGAGTAAACTAATAATTTTATAGGTAAATATTTTTGCTTTTGACGCACTCATAAAGCAGTGTTAGAATCTATAAACTAGCTCCAATTTGTAATCTTGCAAACTTTTTTGAGCCTTTTCATAATCTTCAGTAAAACCTAAAATATAACCTCCACCTCCAGAACCACAAAGCTTTAAATAATAATCATTTGTCTTAATTCCTTTTTCCCAAACTTTATGAAAAGCTTTAGGGATCATAGGTTTAAAGTTTTTCAAGACCACCTTAGAAAGGTTTTTTACATTTCCAAAAAGCGATTTCACATTACCTTGTAAAAAATCTTCAATACAAGCATCTGTATGAATAGCAAATTCTTCATCAATCATTTTTCTAAAACCTTTATTTTTCATCTTATTCATAAAGATTTTTACCATAGGTTCCGTTTCACCAATTTGCTCAGAATCTAATAAGAAAACTGCACCTTTTCCTTGTTTTTGAGAAGGAATCCCTGCAGGTTCTATACTTTCTTTAGAGTTGATTAAAATAGGTAAACTTAAGTAAGAATTTAATGGATCTAATCCTGAACTTTTACCATGAAAAAAAGATTCCAATAAAGAAAAAATTTCTTTTAACTTTAGTAATTTATCTCCAGTTAAGTTTTCTAAAACTGTAATTTTATCATTTGCATACTTATCATAAATAGAGGCCACTAAAGCACCTGAGCTCCCAACACCATAGCCTTGTGGGATTGAAGAGTCAAAATACATTCCATTTTCTATATCTTTCTCAAAATCAGTTAAATTAAAAGAAACTAAATCTGTTTTTAAAGATGTAATATATTTATAAAAAAGAAGTAATTTTCCATTTGATTCTTTCGCTTTTCCAGATAATTCCGAAGATGATTTTAAAGCTCCTCTATAAGCATTAAATGGAATTGCCAAACCTTTGGAATCTTTAATAATTCCATACTCCCCAAACAGTAAAATTTTAGCATAAAATAATGGTCCTTTCATTTTTCTTTAATATAGTACTGCAAAAATACAAATAATTATGTTAAGGAATTATTATTAAAAATTTTTGTAAAAAATCTTCCAAATTCCAACTTTTTCTCCCTTTTTATATTTACCACGAGATTGGATTTTACCATTTTTATGGTATATTTTCCAAATTCCATCACGTAAACCTTTAGAATATCTCCCTACACGCTTAGTTTCGCCTGTATCAAAAAACTCAGAAAAATTACCTTCTGGTTTACCTTCAAAATAATTTACATTCTGAAATACGGCACCATTTTCATGAAAGAAATTCACCTTTCCTTTAAACATTTCTTGGTCGGGCTCCAATACAGTGCTAAAGCCTTCCATTTGTTTTTTTCCGGAAAGATAGTAATCTACAATCCAATAACCTTTTTCCATTTGTTTTGGACTTGGCCTATAATAAGTAGCTTTTTCTTTGACGGATACTTTCCAATTAGAATCAAACCAAACAGTTTCTTGGGCGAACGTAGAGGTAGTTAAAAACCCAACAACTATTACAATAAGTAACTTTGTAGTTTTCATAATGGTATATTTTGGTTGCTGAAAATTTTACAGCTGTTTTGCTCCAAAACCGACAGTATCACAAATATACTGATTTTTCTGACAATAATTAGATAGCTGACTATCAACGAATTGAAATATATTTTCTTTTTCAACTTCAGGATACAAAACGTGAACATTAGCACCAGCATCTAGCGTAAAACAAATATTACTATTATTTTCTTGACGATATTTCCATATTTTATTGATAATCTCTAACGTATTAGGTTTCATCAATATAAAATACGGATTACTAGTTAACATCATTGCATGCAATGTTAATGCTTCACTTTCCACCAAACTGATAAACTCTTTTACATTTCCATTTTGTAAAATTTCACTAATTTTAGATAGATTTTCATTTGCTTGTTTAAATCTATTTTCAGCATATGGATGCTTGTGCATTAAATTATGCCCAATTGTGCTAGAAACTTGTTTTTCTCCTTTATCAACCAACAAAATTGCATCTTGATAGTTCTCAAAAATTGGATGTACTTTATAGGGAAACTGCACCCCAAACAAATCTGAACTTCCTTTAATTTCTGGGTGATTTCCCCAAACAACTAAAGGACCTTCTATGCTTCTACTTGCGCTACCAGATCCTAAACGTGCTAAAAACGAGGCTTTTTTATTGATAAACTCTTGTGATAAACCTGAATTTAATTCCCTTTCTAAACTCATTAAACACATTGCAATTGCACTTAATCCGCTTGCTGAAGATGCGATTCCGCTACTGTGAGGAAAAGAATTTTCTGAATTAATTGTCATTTCATATTCAAAAATATAAGGACAGTATGCTGAGATTCTACTAAAAAATTCTGCTATTTTTGGTTTAAATTCTTCTTTCTGTTTTCCCTCAAAAAATAAGTTAAATGCTACTTCAGGTTTATTCGATTCTGAAACAAGTTCTGAATTATGCTTACGCTTAAAATCTATGGTAGTAATTGTATGACAATTATTTAGCGTAAAACTTATAGAAGCATTTTTAGGAATTTGAGGGTTGCTTTTTCCCCAATATTTCACCAAAGCAATATTACTAGGAGTTTGCCAGGTGTAACTAACTTTTTCTATAGAATTTGAAATTGCTTTCGGGATAAATTGTTCTGTACTCAAAATTTAGAATTTATGTCAAAGATAAAACTATTTCAATTAAATTTCGGCTAACTTTTTAAGTACATTTTCTTTATAGGCTCTATTAATTTGCATTGCATTTTTTTCAATTTCTACAAGCGCATTTGTATTAGAATTTACCTTATTTAAATTAACAATATAAGACCTATGAATTCTTGAAAAACTTTTGTTTGGTAGTTTGGTTTCTATAATACGTATTGTTTCTCCTTTAACAATACGTATTATCTTGTAAATAATTTTTAATATACCCTGAAAGGTTTTATGAATATGAGTTTCATCAAAAATTATCTTTACCATTTTTATTTCTGACCTCACAAAATAAAATCAATTTTAGTTGAAATTTATTCGTTTATTAAATGAGAATTAAGAACAATTGTGGTTTCAGAAAATTTATGTATCCCCTGTAGAAAACGACCAAAAACAATAGGTTGAAAAATATTCTAGCCTTTGTAAACAAGCACCATCAACTGCATATTCTCTATATGTAGTTGTAAAAAACAATCTTAGAAATTGTTCTTTCATCACAATTAAAAAATTACCACTAACTTTAAAAATATATTTGAATCGAATTTAAAAACAAATACAATGCACTTAATCAACGAAGGAGGCCCATTCTTTATGGTCTCATTACTCATTTTACTATTTATTACTATTTATTTAGTCGCTAAAGGATTTAAAAATAATTCAGAAAAAAATGTAGCACTTATTAAAGCAATTACCCTATTTGCGCTGGTATTTGGTTTATTTGGGTTTATTTTAGGTTTAATAAACGCCTTAGACATGATTCCTTCTGATGGAAATATTGCACCAGGAATTTTAGCTGGAGGAATAAAACGAGGAATTCTGCCCCCAACTTTAGGAATATTTACCTTCTTAGTTGGACGGTTTGGTGTACTTATTTTTACGTTGATTAAAAAGGAATAGAAAAACTTATAACAAGTTGTGACGTCCTGAAATAGCATTGATGCTTTTTGTTTGTATTTTTGTTGATCATGGATACAAAGGTTTTTTTATTATTAAATGGTGAAACTCCAAAAGAACTTCCTAATCTATCTACCTATAAAATTATTTGTGCAACGGATGGTGCTTATCAGTTTTTAAAGAAAAATAAGATTATTCCTAATTTTATTAGTGGAGATTTTGATTCTTTAGATCACCTACCAAATGATATAGAAGTAATTCATACTCCAAGTCAAGATTTTACAGATTTTGACAAAATGTTACAAATTTTGTTTGATAAAGGCTTTACAAGAATAGATGTTTTTGGAGCAAGTGGAAAAGAACAAGATCATTTTTTAGGAAATCTTCACACAGCAATTCAATGGAAAGGAAAATTAAACCTTACTTTTTTTGATAACTACAGTCGTTATTTTTTAGCGGATAAAAATACAGAAGTCTTAAATTGTATAGAAAAAATAATTTCTTTAGTTCCGTTTCCTATCGCTAATAAAATCAGTACAAAAGGTTTACAATACGCTTTAAAAAATGAAAATTTAACTTTTGGAAAAAGAATTGGTACAAGAAATATGGCAATAGAAAATAAAATTGAAATCAGTTTTGAAACAGGAGAATTGTTTATTTTTATCAATCATTAAAAACAAAAAAAAATGAATAGAAAAATAAAACTTTTATGGGATTTTAGAGGGCCAGATGCAAAAGAAACTGCAAAACATCACACCATTCATTTAAAAGAGTTTGCGACTATTGAAAACCTTAATTTTCATGAAATTGACATTCAAGAGGAAAATCCAATGTTATTTTCTGCTTTTCTAATTGTTGATGAAATTGATATGAAAACGTATAGAGATGCTTTAAAACCTCATAGAGGAGAAATTGCCTAGCCTAAAATAATACTTTTAACGGCTAAGTATTCACTGATATTAAAATAATATACTTTTTATTGCAAAAAAAATCAACCCTTTCAAACCCAAATTTAAAGATTTTTTTCAGCTACATTTAGATGCTAGTAAAAAAGAAAGAGTTGGAGATTTATCTGGAAATATTTTTAGAACAAAAAGTTCATCGCAAGATACCGCAACTAATTATTAAGTTTCAGTACAATAATGCTCTAATAAATTTACTAAGAAAAACTAAAAGTGTTCTCTGGGGCAACACGTTAAAGTCTTGGTGTGTTAAAGTTTCAAAAGAAAATATAAAAACTTTTAAAAATATTGCTTCAGTGAGCACTTATAAAGTTTTTAAAAAAGAAGTTCTTTAAAAGAAACCTAACTCACGTTCAGAAAAAATTAATGAATTAGTTTTACCTTTATCTTAAAGGCAAAAGAGATCGTAAAAAGACTATACAAGCAAACACTTTCTTTTTATCATACTTTGTAAATTTTAACACAAAAACAAGATTAGAAGAATTAACAAATAGAAGTGTAGCGCTTTTTATTAAAAGGTTTTTATATAACGTAATATTCTGTTAGTTATCAAAGACAGTTTATTAATGCTCTTAAGATTTTTACTATGTTTTGCACACACACACACACACACATTAATGATTTACGGTTAGGAAGAACAAATAAGTCTAGAAAACTACCAGGTGTTTTATCTCAAAAAAAATAATAAGTAAAAGCTTCGTGGCTCGGCTGACAATTTATCGATTATTAACCTCCCACACTAAACTTATAAAAAACAGTTGTAGTGTATTTGAGAAAGTTGTAAACATTTGAATGATTTTAAAAACATTTGGCTTTTTGTCTAAAAAAACGAAATTTAAAAGAAACGATCTTTTTCGGATTGAAATTATACGGGCTTTTAATTTGCTTAAGGCAAATTGTTTTTTTTTTGGCTTATTGTTATATTATCAAATATTGTAACTGGGTTTATTTAATTTTATGCGAGATTAAGTGCTAGAATTATGTTAGCAATTTGCATACATGCTTGAATAATGTATTGCCAAGATTAATATCAGTAATAGCGGATTAAAATGTTTTAAAACAAAGAATTGAATTAAAAATAACTCAATATTCTTTGATATTTAATACTTAATTTTCAATAGTTTCAAAAAAGGAAAGTTTAAGAGCATTAATCTATTTTAATAATAATAATAAAATTTGGCTGCTATTTAACTTTGTTTAGCTATATTTGAGGAAAGCTAAACAAGGTTGAATTGCCTTTTTTAACATTTTACTCACATTTCATTTAATTATTAAATAAAATACTTGAATATGAAAATTTTTATTTTAAAATGGTACCCAATTATTTTAGCATTCTTATGCTTATTGTATTCTGTAGGGTATGGAATACTGGGCATGACAGAACAAGCTCAGTATTCAGCACATTGGCCAGGGACAATATTACTATTTGCAATAGCAATTAGACAAAGAAGAACAACATGAGTATAGGCTTCTTTATAATTGGTGGTATAATTTTCTCGATATACATCGGATTAACGGTATGGAATATTGTGAACTCAAGTAAGATGTCAAAAAAAGAAAACTATCCAAATCAAAAGTAGAATTTTGTTATTAGTAAATAACCAGAAATAGCTAAGTACTTAAATTACTATGTGTTTTTACTAAAATGTGTTGTGCTAATTCATATTTATATTCTTTCTATAACAAAGGTTATAGTTTTATGGATAATCTAGCATGTGATTATAATTTGACTTTGGAATGTAAAGGCAATTATTATAAAATGGAAACTTTCCAATAATTAACGAAAACCAAAAAAGAAACTTTAATAAATAGTTGTTATCCATAGATTCTTAAAGAAAGAGCAGAATTAAAAACGAAAAAATTATACTTATCGAAAAAACGAATGAGTTTGGAAATATAGAATGGCTTGACAATCGAACTGATTTAAGAAAAAATAATTCGTTTTTTTAAAAAAAAAATAAAAAAGCATATTCTAAAATGCAATAAAAAGATATAATTATTTTAGACCACATTTATCAAATTATATGCTCGCTCATAAACAAATGCATAGACAAAATACAATCAAAAGGAAAAAACATAAAACTAAAAAAAAGGAGTGATATAAAATCATTACCCCTAAGTTATTAATTCTGTAACGCTATTTCAGTACGCCACAAATTTTTTATTAAACTTTAATATTCTTCTTATAATTATAACATTTCTATTTAAACTTGGTTGGAAAATATAAAATAGTATTAGAAATTGAATTGATTCTGATGAAGAAATTGATTTAAAATTAAAATAAAGACAAAAAAAAACCCGAACTAGCTGTTCGGGTTTTTTGTGGTACCTCCAGTACTATATTTAGCTTTATTAAAACATGTCAAAACAACTTAAATTTGCCTTAAACCCTATTTAAATAAGGGTTTAATTGTTTTTTGTAGGTAAGTAGAATATCAATAAAGTTATATTAATAAACTCTTATTAGCACCCTAATTAGCACCCTTTTTTGTATCTTTATATAAATTGATTAAGCTATGAGTAAAGGGATTGAAAGAACAAAAGGTACAATTAGGTTTGCTTTTAAAACTTCAAAAGCAAAGTTAGAAGAAAATAAAAATATACAAAGTTTAATATTTTTATTTTTTAGTTATGGTAAAATTAGGTTTAAATACTCTACGGGTTACAAGTCTTGTTTTAATGATTGGGATTTTAAAAAACAACGTATTAAAAATAAAGTTGGTATAGAAAACAAAGACAAGATAAATGAAGATTTAAGCAGTTTAGAAAACCAATTAAACAAAGAGTGTGCAAATATCCTAAATGAATCTAAAAATATATCTAATGAACTTCTAAAGTATAAGTTAGACATCTTTACAAAGAAAATAGAACCTCATCAAGAAATTAATACAAACCTTACTTTCTTTCAAGTTATAGATAAATATATCCAGGAGAAGGAATCTCATATTTCAATAATTACAATTAGGTCTTACAAGCAAACAAAAAAAAGATTAGAAGAATATGAAAAGTATTATAACAGAAAACTGATGTTTGATTTTATCAATATTAGCTTTTATAATGATTTCAATACTTTTATGGAAAGCAAAGATTATGCTTTGAATACCATAGGAAAGCATATAAAGAACTTAAAAACATTTTTAAACTATGCGCTTGCAGAAGGATATTCGAGTAATCAGAAGTTTAAAAGTAAAGATTTTAAGGTAACATCAGAAACAACTACAGAAATATATTTAACAGATTCAGAAATAAAAGAAATGTTAGATAAAGATTTATCTAAATATCCAGAAGTAGAATTAGCAAGAGATGTTTTTTTAATTGGTTGTTATACCGGACAAAGAATAAGTGATTATAATAATTTATCTGAAAATGATATTGTTGAAATAGATAATGTTCAGTATTTTAAAATTAAGCAACAAAAAAATAAAAGGTACAATAGAGAGGTTTTGTGTCCTATAACAAAGGAAATGAGAGAAATTATGAATAAAAGGCATAATAAAAAACCTCCTCGTAAGATTGCAGAAAGCTATCTAAACGATTATATAAAGCAAGTTGGAAAAATGCTTAAATGGAATGAGTTAGTTAAATGTGAGTTTACAAAAGGTGGTAAAACAATTACTAAAATGATTCCTAAATACGATTTAATAAAATCACATACTGCAAGAAGAAGTTTTTGTACAAATAAATACAAAGTGGGTATGAGTGTGTATGATATTATGTTGTTTTCTGGTCATACAACAGAGAAAGAGTTTTATAAATATATTCGTATTAAGGATGAAGAAAGAGCGTCGCACATTGTAAAAACAGGTTTCTTTAATGTTTAAGTTTTGCAATTGAAAAAAATACTTTCACAAATATTTATTATTTATAAGTTAGTAAAAAAAAAGAAAAAATGGAAAAGAGTAAGCCAAAGGTAATTATTAATGAAATTTTAAGCAAAATTGATATAGTAAGACACCTAAGAAACCTATTTAATGAATTTGAGTTCCCTAAAAAGAAAGAAGAGATTGAAATAGAAATTAGAAAACTTGTCATTGAATTATATCAAGAATCTGAAAAAGAAAACCATTATTTTTTAGATTGTTCTCTATCAGTATATGAAAACACCTATCAAACAAGATTAGAAGATTTTTTATCAAATAATAAAGATGGTAGAGAAGATCAATTTTTAATAAGTGAAATTAAAGAATTAATTAATCCAGAGTATGAATTAAAAGAAATAAGCATATTTGGTTTAAGAGATTATTGTAATAACTCTATGTTCAATACTTCATTTAACGCCAAAAAAGATTTTATTAGAGAGAGATTACTCTCTGTTGGTTGGATATGCAATTTAAAACCAGAATTATTTAAAATGCCTATTACAAACAAAATGTATGAACCACCAATAGAAATAATTTTTACAAAAGACCTTAATTATATTTCTAAAGTTGAAAATGAAAAAATACAATGGATTGGTAAGCCGTCTCATTTAGGATTTATATTAGGGCAACTTGCTTCACTTGATTATATTGATGCTCCAAAACATAAAAACGGAGAAATCAATTACACCAAATTTGCAAAATTAGTAATGCAAACATTTCAAACGGATGGTAAGGAAAGTAGTTTAACAAAATATCTTAACTTACAGAGCGAAAAAGGAGAGGAGACAAAAAGAAATTTCACAAAAGAATCTTTTGTTATTCCACATAAAAAATCAGTGAGTTAAAAAAAAATGCTAACCTTTCAAATTAATAAGCCAATTGGAAGCCATATTAGAGTTACAAAATATTTTAATTAAAAATTATTATAAAGATTTTATTTTATCAATTTCTGATGAAAATATTAACTTTCAATCCTATTATTCTGAACTTATAGAATACAGAAATGAAGAGTATATTGAAAAAAAAATAGAAACCATTGAAAAAGAAATTAACTACATCATAGATGATTTAAAACCAGTCTATATTAAATCTTTAAGTGAAGTTCTTCTAAAATTATCAGTACTTCCAAATCCTTCAGAAAAAATTAACTATTTAAATCATATCATTAAATTATTTAAAATACCTTTAACACAGTTAAGAAAGGATTTTTATATAAATGAAACTGATTCAAGATATTATTCCGAGCCAAGTAAGGCTGAAAACATAGTTTCAACAGATAAGGTTGTTGAAATTATTATGCAAGATTTGCAAGTTGACGATAATGACATAGAGAGAAAATCATACTCCGAAATTGAGTTTTCAGATTTTGATTTATATGAACTTGAATACTCAAATATTAGAATGCAAGTATTATCTAAATTACCTTTTTCTCTTTTTACAATTACTTCAGGTCTAATAAATATTTTGCAACATAAAATTGATGCAATAAACGAAGAGCTCCAAGATGAACAAGCTGTAAAAGAAAAAATAGAATGGTGTGGTAAGCCATCGCAATTAGGATTTTTAATAAGTAAACTTGCTGAATTAGATTATTTAGTACCTCCTAAAAAAGAGGATGGTGAGACCAATTATACGCAATTTGCTAAAAAGGTTTTACATATTTTTAAAATAAAAACAACAGAAGGTACTTTGGCAACTTATTTAAACTCAAATACTAATAAAGCCCAAGAAACACATAGAACTTTTGAAAAAGCAAAGTTTAATATACCACACAAAAAAGAGGTAAGTTAATGCCGTTCGAGTACCCACTCGAACGCTTACTTCTCTTTATCTCTTCTAATTTTGTCCTCGTAACCTTAAAACATTTTTACGATGGAACAAAATAATATCACACAAGTACACGGAATTACACCTCAACAATTAAGAGAAAACATTTTAGCAGATGTTAGAACAGAACTGAAAGAAATAATTTTAAACTTTCAACCTAAAAAACAACCCGAATACCTTACAAGAAAAGAGGTTGCCAAAATCTTAAAAGTATCATTAGTGACACTTTCTGACTGGAATAAAAAAGGAGTATTAAAACCTTATAGATTAGGTAACCTTATCAGATATAAAAGTTCTGAATTAGAGACTGCATTAATTAGTATAAACTCTAAAATAAATTAAGATGAAAGGTTTTGAACATCCATTTAACGATTCTTTAAAGAAAATTTCTTCAAGATTAGAAGAGTTAATCAAATTACAAAAAACAAAGGTTACAGCAAACCCAAAGTATTGCCTTTTAGACAATGCAGATATTTTACAACTCTTTAAAATAAGTTCTAAAACTGCTGCAAATTGGCGAGAAGAAAATATATTACCTTACAGTCAAATTAAGGGTAAAATATATTATCGCCTTTCAGATATTCATAAAATAATAGATCAAAACTATAACCCAATTAAAAAAAAACTGTTGTATTAGATAATCAAATAAACGTACCCATAGAATTTTTTATTAATGCACAAGTAGAGAAATATACCAACGAATTAAAAACTTTTCTACTCTTAAAATTACTCTATAAAAACGGTAAATCTAAACTATCAAATATAGAATTATCCTTTATACAGTATGTGTTACTAATAAACAGAAAAACGCTAAACAAACACATTTTACTATGTAAAGAATTAGGATGGGTAATTTATAATAGCAAAACAACCTATTATCAGATTAAAGCATTCGATAAAATTAGAGAAGAAAATAATTGGGAAGTAAGACTATCATTTCCAATAAACTTAAATACCATTCAAGACTTAAAAGCAATAACAGGAGCAGTTATTTATGGATATCTCCACAAAGATTTTTGGAGAAAAGTAAAGAGAGAAAAAAGCGTGCAAATAAAGGGATGCACCTATTATTTTTTATCTCCTCGCTTTAACTATAAAGAACAATACGCTCCTGTTTCTATTTATGGTGTAGAAGCTATATTTAATATAACTCCAGCAACTGCATCTAGGTTAAAGAATAGTGCCGCTAAAAAGGGATTTATAAAATTAAAGAAAAATTATTCTGATATAATTGATGATAAATATGCACTACAAAAAGGCAAAAAATACAATGACTTAAAACAGAATATTGTCTACAAAAAAGGTAAAAACAGAGAGCAATTAGTAGATACTACCTACCCTCTTTTTCACTTTAAAAAACGGAAACTTTTGCAACCATAAATAAAGGGATTAATAAGGGTAAACTGCAAGAAGAAACAAAAGCAAACCTTTTCTGGTGAAAGACTGTTAAATAGATTTGTATAGAATTCTTTAAAGATACCTTTCTTTATTAATGCTAAATCAATATATATTTCTATTTTTATATTTTAATTGCTATCATACTTAATAAGCCACCAATATGCCATCTGATAAATTAGACTTATCTACACCAGATTTTGTAAACCAAAATATAGAAAAAATAGCTGCTTTATTTCCTAACTGCGTAACAGAAACTGCAGAAGGAAAAGCCATAGATTTCGATCTTTTAAAACAAGAACTAAACCACGAAGTGGTAGAAGGGGTAAAAGAACGTTACCGATTAGAATGGCCAGGTAAAAAAGAAGCCATTGTAACGGCAAATTTGCCAACCACAAAAACATTAAGACCTGTACGTAAAGATTCTGTAAATTTTGATACTACTGAAAACATATACATAGAAGGCGACAATTTAGAAGTATTAAAAATTTTACAAGAAAGTTATTTGGGTAAAATTAAAATGATATACATAGACCCGCCTTACAACACTGGTAAAGATTTTATATATAAAGACAACTTTACACAAGATAGTACAGAGTTTAAAGAGAAAACCGACCAAATAGATGAAGATGGCAATCGTTTAGTAGCAAACCCAGATAGTGCGGGGCGTTATCATTCTGATTGGATTTCTATGATGTATCCTCGTTTAAAATTAGCTCGTAATTTATTAACTGATGATGGGGTTATTTTTATTTCAATTGGAGAACAAGAAGTCCATAATTTAAGAAAAGTTTCAGATGAAATTTTTGGAAGTGTAAACTTTATAGGTGGTGCTGGTAGAATCTCAAAAAAAGCAAATAATAAAGGTGACTATTGGGCTCCTAATTTTGATCACGTACTAACTTATTGCAAAAACAGAGAATTCTGTGTTCCCTTTTTTGGAGGTATTAATTATAGTGCCTATACTGAAATTGAAACAGATGGTCCTCGAAAAGGGGAAAAGTATCAATTAGTCCGCCTATATATGACAAGTCTTGACCCCAGACCAAACCAAAGATATTTTATAGAATGTCCTGACGGTAGTTTTGTTATTCCTCCAGGAGAAGTGTTTCCTGGCGAGAAAATTGATGCTGCTCACATTACACCAGAAAGCAAAAAAGATAAAGTTTGGCGTTGGTCATTCGATTCCTATTTAAAAAAGAAAGACCAGATTGTAGTTAAAAAGGTCAGATCTTCAAATCTTGTAAATGAAAATGGTGGTGAAACTTTTTGGAATGTTTTTACAAAAACATATTTAAATGATGTAATTGAAAATTCATCAGCAACTCCAAACAATTTTATCGAAAATCATATTAATCAATCATCATCTCACGAACTTAAAAAATTAGGGATTCCTTTCGATTTTGCAAAACCAAGCTCTCTAATTAAGTTTTTAATGGAAACTTGTAGAGTTTCGGAAAACGATACTGTGCTTGACTTCTTTTCAGGTTCAGCGTCTTCAGCTCACGCAGTTCTTGACAAAAATGCAGAAGATGAAAAATTTAGAAAATTTATTATGGTTCAACTTCCTGAAATAAATGAACCAAATTCTGATGAATTTAAAGCTGGTTATAAAAATATTTGTGAAATAGGGAAAGAACGTATTCGTCGTTCTGCAAAATCTATTATCGATGCACAATTATTAAAACTTAATGAGAAAAAAGAAGCCTTAAATAAATTAGAGACAAATGGCGAATTGCTAAAAGACACTGAAAAAATAGAATTACTAAAAACAGAAATTTCTAATTTAGAGTTAAAAATAAACAATTTAGACATAGGTTTTAAAGTCTTTAAAGTGGATAGTAGTAATATGCAAGATGTGTATTACAAACCACAAGATTACAATCAAGGGCAATTAGATGTTTTTGCAGATAACATAAAAGAAGAAAGAACTTCAGAAGATTTACTTACACAAGTTTTATTAGATTGGGGTTTACCACTTACCTTAAAAACAGAAACACTTACTATACAAAACAAAGAAGTTTTTAAAGTAGATAATAATTACTTAATGGCGTGTTTTGCAAAAGATGTAGATGAAGCCTTTGCAAAAGAAATAGCAAGCTACCACCCTTTGCGTATTGTTTTTAAAGATAGCGGTTTTAAAGATGATACTGCTAAAGAAAATGTAAAACAATTGCTAAAACAATTAAGTCCTAACACAGAAATGAAAGTTATATAGTTATGGTAGTTTCTACAATAAATTCTCAAATAACACTTTTGTATCTACAAACAAAAGTAGAAAACCAATACTTTGAGCGTAAAGGCTTGGGCGAAAAAGATATTGCACCCACAAAAATTGCCAATGAACTTATTGGTATGTTAAATGCAGATGGTGGTGTATTGGCTTTTGGTGTTGCAGATAATGGTACTATAGAAGATTTAAATATATTTCCACCACAAAAATTAAGTAATTATAGAAATTTAATACACGATTTTATTGAGCCTTTTGGCAAAATAGAGTTAGAGGAAGTTGTAATTTCTGGGCAGCTTATTTTTCTGTTTCACGTAGACCAAGATATAGAACGTATCTATAGACGAAAAGACAATCAAGATATATATTTACGTATCGATGATAAAAATAAAAAATTAGATAGAGATGCAGTTCGTAAATTAGAATACGACAAACAAATAAGGAGGTTTGAGGACGAATTAGAAATTAATTTCGATTTTAATGATTTAGATGAGAGTTTATTAGAACGTTATAAAGACAAATTAAATTATTCTGGTAGCTTATTAGATTTGTTGGTAAAAAGGCATTTGGCTGTAAGAAAAGATGGGCAATACAACATAAAAAAAGCAGGTGTATTACTATTTGCAAAAGACCCCGAAAAATACATAACATCTGCTTCTTTGCGTTACGTGCGTTATGAAGGTACAGAAACAAAAGTAGGTGCAGAACATAATGTGGTAAAAGATATTCGTTTCGAGAACAACATTCCTTGGATTATTGGTAAAGTAAAAGAGTTCTTACATCTTACTTTAAAAGATTATTATTTCCTCGATTTAAAAATGGGACGTTTTAACAAAGTTCCAGAATACCCAGAAGAAGCTTGGTTAGAAGGTATTGTAAATGCACTTTGTCATAGATCTTATAATGTACAGGGTAATTTAATTTACATTAAACATTTCGATAATCGTTTAGAAATTTCTAACAGTGGCCCTTTACCTGCACAAGTAAATATAGAAAATATTAGAACAGAACGATATTCAAGAAATCCAAGAATTGCAAGAGCATTAGAAGATATGGGTTTTGTAAGACAGTTAAATGAAGGTGTTTCTCGTATATACAAATCTATGGAAGAATCAATGCTTTCTAAACCAGAATATATAGAGAAAAATGGCAATGTATATTTAATTCTTCGTAATAAAATAAGCGATCATAGTAAAACAATACCAGATGCCATTATAAAGCATATTCAAAGTAATTGGTCTAATTTTAATGATACACAAAGAAAAATTTTACAGTTTTTATTATATAACAACCAAGCTACAGTTTCAGAATTAGCAGCTCACACAGAGATTAATGAAAAAACGATAAAACTCTACCTAAAACAGTTTATAGAAAAAGAAAAAATATTAGATAGATTAAGCGATAAGGTTCGTGATAAAAACGCAAAATATACTTTTAGGAAGGATTAAAAACCTTTAACGAACAAATTATTAGGTATTTAGTTTACTGATATATAGATATATAGATGTATTAAGGAACATTTCAGAGTAAATAAGGAACAAATAAAGAAAAGCATTTGCTGTTTTTCTTTAAAAGAAGCTCAAAGTAAAAAGAAAAATGAAGTTACAATTTAAAGAACAGCAATTTCAAGTAGATGCCGTAAGTGCAATAACAGATTGTTTTGTAGGGCAAGAGAAAGGAAATGGTCATTTTACTTTAGAGCGAAGTAAGCAAATATTACAAAAAGCAAAACAAGCTGCTGCAGGAATCAATACGTTACAATTTACAGAAGATGTAGATGAAAATATTGGATACAGAAACAAACTACTAAAAATTACAGACAGCCAGTTATTACAAAATATACAAAAAGTACAGCAACAAAATGATATTAGAGAAAGTGAAGTTTTAGAAAGACCAAAAGTTCAAAAAAAAGGAATAAATCTTACTATTGAAATGGAAACGGGTACAGGTAAAACCTATACCTACATTCGTACAATGTATGAGTTACATAAACAATACGGCTGGTCTAAATTTATAATTATTGTACCAAGTGTTGCTATAAGAGAAGGTGTTTATAAATCTTTTGAAGTAACGCAAACGCACTTTCAAGAAAAGTATGGGCATAGGATAAAGCCATTTATATACAATTCTTCTAAACCAACAGATATAGAAAACTTTGCATCAGATAGCCGTATAAGTGTTATGATTATTAATACGCAAGCTTTTAATGCAAGAGGTAAAGATGCAAGACGTATTTATGCAGAAATAGATAGTTTTCAATCAAGAAGACCAATAGATATTATTGCACAAACCAATCCTATTTTAATCATAGACGAACCACAATCTGTAGATGGTGTTAAAACGCTGGCGAGTATGCAAGATTTTAATCCATTATTTACAATACGCTATTCTGCAACACATAAAGAAGAATATAACAAAGTATATCGTTTAGATGCGTTAGATGCGTATGGTAAAAAGTTAGTGAAAAAAATACACGTAAAAGGAATTAACTTAAAAGGTTCTACTGGTACAACTGGTTATGTGTATTTAGAGCAAATTGCAATAAAACCAGGCAAACCACCAGTAGCAATAATTGAATACGAAAAAAGGCAAGGTACAGGAGTAAAGCGCAAAAGAGAACGTTTAGAAGAAGGTGCAAATTTGTTTGAATTATCTGGTGAAATGCCACAATATAAAAATTGCTTAATTACAGATATTAGTGGTGCTTCTAATACCATTTCTGTAAACGGTGTAACGTTGCAAGCTGGTGATGCAGTTGGCGATTTGGATGAAAAAGCATTTAGGCGAATTCAAATACGTGAAACCATTTTATCGCATTTACAAAAAGAGAAAGAATTATTTTCTAAAGATATAAAAGTATTGTCTTTATTTTTTATTGATACTGTAGATAAGTATCGTAAATATGATGAAAATGGTGAACAAGTTTTAGGTGAATATGCAGAGATATTTGAAGAAGAATACAATAAATTAAAAAATGACTTTTTAGATTTATTTCAACAAGACTATAACGATTTTTTAAAAAATACAGATCCTGGTTCTGCACGTAAAGCATATTTTCCAAGTGCATATGCAGAATTTTTAGATAGAGATAAAGCAGATGAAATTCATAATGGATATTTTTCTATTGATAAAAAGAAAAAATTTATAGACCCAAGTGTAAAACGTGGTAAAGAAGATTCTGATGATATTTCTGCCTACGATTTAATTATGAAAGATAAAGAGCGTTTGTTGAGTATGAATGAACCAACACGTTTTATCTTTTCGCATTCTGCATTAAAAGAAGGTTGGGATAATCCTAATGTTTTTCAAATTTGCGCATTAAAACATACAGAATCGGCAAGTAAAAACAGAAGACGTCAAGAAGTTGGTCGTGGAATGCGTTTATGTGTTGAGGGTAAAAATGGTATTCGTCAAGATTATGATACAGTGGGTGATGCTGTTCACAGCATTAATAAATTAACAATTATAGCTTCAGAAAGCTATGAAGATTTTGCAAAAGGATTACAGTCAGAAATTGCAGCAACATTAAAAGACAGACCACAAAAAGCTGAAGTAGAATTTTTTATTGGTAAAATGGTTACAGATGCAATGGGTGTAGAAATGCGCATTGATAAAGACGTCGCCAAAAAGCTGAATAAGATATTGTATAAAAATGATATTATAGATGAAGATGATAGAATTACAGAAGAAGGTAAAAAAGCTATTGAAGATAATACAGTAACCTTACCTGAAAATTTAGAACCATTTAGATCAGCTATTACTAAATTATTAAAATCTGTTTATACTGGTGAAATGATTAAGCCAGAAAATGATAGAGATAAAATTACAGTTACACTAAACAAAAACTTCCACAAAAAAGAATTTCAAGAGTTATGGAAACGTATCAATATTAAAACCATTTATGAAGTAAAATTTAATTCCGAAAAACTAATTAGTGATAGTGTAATTAGACTAAATGCAGATTTATACATTTCGGATAGAGTGTACGAAATTAAAACAGGTTTTCTAAAGGATAGTAGTAAAGAAGAATTACAAAGCAAAGAAGGTTTTAAACAAACTAATAGGGAGTCTAAAAAGCTAAATGCAGATTTATATACAGATACAGTATATGATATTGTTGGAGAAATAGTAAATGTCACCAACTTAACTCGAAGAAGTATAGTAGCTGTTTTAAAGAAAATGAGTCCTCAAAAATTTGCTTTATTACGTAAAAACCCAGAAGAATTTATTGCGAAATCTGGTGGTTTAATAAATGAAGTAAAAGCCAGTTTAATATTAAACCATATTTCTTATTACAAAACAGAGGAACGTTATGATGCTAAAACGGTATTTACAAATGAAATTACAGTAGACAGAAATTCTGAAGAAGTTAAAAATCATATTTACGATTACATCATATCAGATTCTAATATTGAAAAAGAATTTGCAGATGCATTAAGTACAAGTACAGCGGTTTCTGTATTTGCTAAATTACCTAAAGATTTTTATATCACAATTCCAACAGGTCGTTACAGTCCTGATTGGGCTATTGTTTTTGAGAAAGAAAAAGTACGTGAAATTTACTTTGTTGCCGAAACAAAAGGTTCTGATAAACAACAAGATTTAAGGGGCATTGAGGCTTTAAAAATACATTGTGCAGAAGAGCATTTTAAAGAAATAGGTAATGGCGAAGTTCACTTCGCTAAAATAAAAGATTATGAAAAAATGACACAAATGCTAACTTTTATATAAAAAGTATGAAGTTAATAGATAATGTAAATAATCGTTTAAACGATGAGTTAAAAACAGAGATTAAGAAAGGTAGTAAAATGGCTATTGCAGCTTCTTCTTTTTCTATCTATGCTTTTGAGGCTTTAAAAAAAGAATTAAAAGGAATAGAGGAATTGAAATTCATTTTCACTTCACCTACTTTCTTAAAGGAAAAACTAAATAAAGAATCAAGAGAGTTCTATATTCCTCATATTTTTAATGAAGCAGATTTATGTGGTGGTGAATTTGAATTACGTTTAAAAAGTGAACTAAATCAAAGGGCAATAGCTAAAGAATGTTCACAATGGGTCAAGGACAAAGCAACCTTTAAATCTAATAAAAATGCTAATACACCTTTAAATGGGTTAATACATATAGATAATAAAGATTCTGGAGCTGCATTCTCAAATATTAACGGTTTTACAACTTCAGATTTAGGGATAAGTCATAAAAAAGGGTTTCCAACACTAATTCAGAAAGTAGATTTTCCACAAAGTAGTGCATACTTAGAATGGTTCAATCAAATTTGGGAAAATGAAGAAAATTTACAAGATGTAACTAATTTTGTTCAAGAGTATTTTGAGAATGCTTACAAAGAAAATAGTCCAGAGTTTATTTACTTCATAACATTGTATAATATTTTTAGTGATTTTTTAGAAGATATTGCATTAGAGAATTTACCCAATGATGAAATAGGTTTTAAAGACACATTAGTTTGGTCTAAACTATATAATTTTCAAAAAGATGCAGTAATTGGTGCAATTAATAAATTAGAAAAGTACAACGGTTGTATCATTGCAGATAGTGTGGGTCTAGGTAAAACGTTTTCTGCTTTAGGTGTTATTAAATACTATGAGAAAAGGAATAAAGATGTTTTAGTATTGTGTCCTAAAAAATTAGAAGCAAACTGGAATACGTATCGTCAGAATGACAAAGACAATATTCTATCTAAAGACAGATTTAGATATGATGTATTATTCCATACAGATTTATCTCGTGAAAGAGGTCAGAGTAATGGTAGAAATTTAGAAAATGTAAATTGGGGTAATTATGGATTAGTTGTAATTGATGAATCTCATAACTTTAGAAATAATAATACATCTGTTGGTAAAGAAAATAGATACCAAAAACTATTACGTAAAATAATGCAAGAAGGTATTGAAACAAAGGTTTTAATGCTATCAGCAACACCTGTAAACAATCGTTTTAATGATTTAAAAAATCAATTAGCCTTAGCTTATGAAGGTGCTTCTGAAAAGATTGATGAAAAATTAGATACAGAAAGAGGTGTTGATATGGTTTTTAGAAGAGCACAACAAGCTTTCAATAGTTGGTCTAAATTTGATACAGAACAACGTACTACGGAAAAACTATTAGAAATGTTAGATTTTGATTTCTTTGAAATTTTAGATAGTTTAACAATTGCTCGCTCAAGAAAACATATTACAACTTACTATGACACTTCAGATATTGGGGAGTTTCCAAAAAGAAATAAACCAATTTCAATTCAAAGTGCATTAACTAAACATACAGGTATTAATTACATTGATATAGCAGAGCGCTTAACGTTGCTAAACCTTTCTGTTTATTCTCCTTTAAGTTACATACTACCAAGTAAGGTGCAATTGTATGCAGATTTATATGATAAACAGGTAAAAGAAGGTTCTGGTAAATTTGCTCAGGTAGATAGAGAAGCAAGTTTGAAGATTTTAATGCGTATGAATCTTCTAAAACGGATTGAAAGTTCTGTTTATTCCTTTAGATTAACGCTACAGAATATTTTAGGTCAAATTATAAATGCTATTAACGCAATTGAAAAAGGAGAAGAAAATACATTTTCTGGTTTACAAGCAAGTATTACTAATGATATGGATTGGGATGCAGATTGGGGTGATGAAGAAAATGTAATTGGTAAAAAAATAAAGGTTCATATTGCTGATATGGATGGTAGAAAATGGAAGGAAGATTTGAATGCTGATGTAGAAATATTAGAACAGCTTCTATCCGAAATTTCTATGGTTAAAGATGGTTTAGATTATAAGTTAAATGATTTAAAACACCTTGTAAAAGACAAAATTGAAAACCCTAAAAACCCTAATAATAAAAAAATAATCATATTTACTGCTTTTGCAGATACTGCAAATTATTTATATGATAGTTTAAAATCAGAGTTCAAAACGTTTTATGGTTTAAATACTGCATTAATAACAGGTAGTAAGCGTAAATGCACCACTAAAGAAATTCCAACAGATTTAAATACCTTATTAACGTGTTTTTCACCACGTTCTAAAAGTAAACAACAATTGCATCCTAATATTAAAGAATCGATAGATATCTTAATTGCAACTGACTGTATCTCAGAAGGTCAGAATTTACAAGATTGTGATTTTTTAATAAACTATGATATTCATTGGAATCCTGTTCGTATTATTCAACGTTTTGGTAGAATAGATAGGATTGGCTCAATCAATTCAAATATTACAATGGTTAATTTTTGGCCAGATATTACATTAGATAATTATATTAATCTAAAGTCAAGAGTAGAAAATAAAATGTTAATCAGTAATATGGCGGGTACTGGTGCTGGTGATGATAATCCTTTAAACTCAGAAGATAAGGATCTAGAATATAGAAAAATACAGCTTAAAAAATTACAAGAAGAAGTAGTTGATTTAGAGGATCTAAGAGAAGGTGTAAGTATAACGGATCTAGGTTTAAATGATTTTAGAATTGATTTATCAAATTATATTAAAAAATATGGAGAATTAAAAAACATTCCTGAAGGACTTCACGCTATTACAGATGCCAATGAGTATTTTGAAAAGGGGGTAATATATGTTTTAAAAAATGTAAACACTTCTGTGAATATTGATAAAATGAATCGCTTACATCCTTATTATATGGTGTATATAAAAGATGATGGTGAAGTTAAATTAGGTCATATTGATGGAAAGAAAACGTTAGATGTTTTCAGAATGTTATGTAAAGATAAAAAGGAGCCATTAGTGCAGGTTTGTGAATCATTTGAAAATGAAACAAATCAATATAGAGATATGTCAAAGTACTCTAACTTACTTAAAAAAAGTATTGGCTCTATAGTTGAAACAGAGCAGGAAAAAGAAGTTTTAAGTTTATTTAGAGCTGGTGGGACAAATTCTGGTAAAAGTCAAATTAAAGGCATAGAAGATTTTAAATTAATTTCATTTTTAGTAATTAAATAAGATGAATTATTTTCAATTACCAAGTCAAACTATTAAAGACAAAAGCATTCCTAAAAAAGCTTTTTATGAATACACAACGTCTAAACAAAAACAATTATTTATTGATGTAGTAGATAAAATTAAGTGGCAATATAAACTAGCAAGCGATACTATTAATTTAGAAGGTATTGAGGTGCAAGAGATACAGGTTTTTGAAATTAATTTAAAACAAAAAAAGAATATAGAATCGGTATTGCCTATTATTGAAAAAGCAATTCCTTACCATATAATATTTATGATATCTTTTAATGATGAAGTAATGTTGTATACGTCTCAAAAACACGCACATCCAGTTAATGAAAACAATTCTGTAGTAGATTGGATATTTAAAACTGACTGGTTCAATAGATCATTAAGAAAATACACTATCAATTTAAAAGAAAGTTTAGATAAAATTTTTAGTGATTTTTGCTTTCAGTTATCAAATAATTCAGATCCTGGTTCTAAAAAGAATTTAAAAGAACTGATAGAAAAAGAACAAAAAATTCAAGAACTAAAAAATCAAATCATAAGATTAGAAGCGCAAATAAAAAGAACAAAACAATTTAATAGAAAACAACCTTTAAATGGCACTTTAAATCAGTTAAAAATAGAACTTAAATCAATAATATAAAACCCACACAACATAAAACCCAGAATTTTCGTACCTCAAAAACCTCTGTCTTTTGTGTTGTTCCACTCACCAACACATAGTTGGTTTTTATGTCATAATATTTGTAGCCAAAGCTAAAATGGCACATTGCTTGTTTTATTTAAACCTAGTTATATTTAAAAATTAGAATAATAAAAAAGCAAAGAGCCATTGCCAACGCTCAAACAACTATTTCGCCACAAAACCAACCCCAAGCTAAGTTACATAATAGAAGTTATAATAGCAAAAAACCTTTCAAAGGTACGCTAACGCTAAGTTTTTATTTTTTCGTAGTTATAACTGCTATTATGTAAAATAGCCGCACATCCAACGCTCACACCCGATATTAATAATGATATTTAGATATTTTAATAACAATTCGTCTTTGTTGCATTGTTTTTATAAGTGCTTTTGGTAAATTTAAATTAAGCGTAGGAACTAAATAATTAAACTTAGAAAATTAAAGAAAATTTATAAAGCACCTATAAAATCAAAAAATGCCAATAAGAGTAAAACTTTTTATTTGTGAAGAAAATAGTTAGTAACCGTTTTCACTAAAAGTAAATGCAATTAGAAAAAATGGGAGTAGTCATTTAATAAGAAAATCAATTTATTAAAATAACAAAAGGTAAGCATTCACTTTTAATAAAACCTCAATAAAATTAGAAAGCACAAATAAAAAGTCTTTACCCTTATTCTCGCTTCTGCCAACGCACTAGGTACTTTAATTTTTTTAAATGAAATTATTTAAAAAGAAAAACCCACATCATTGAGAGGTGGGAAAATTGCTATGAAAAAGAAAGTACTAATATACAAGAAAAATGTTTGATTAATATTTTATTTCCAATATGATGTCATTCAATCGCCATTGGGCTAACATTTTTAAAGATTGATAAACTCCACGCTCATACCAGCCTCTGTTTATCAATCTTTAAAAACGATAAGATGTATTTTTCCCTTACCTCATTCATCTGCACAAAAATTCTGCTAAATTCATTTAATTTCTTTATCAAAATTCTTTGTTTGTTACATTTCGTTAAGTAAAAAGAGGTAAAAGAAAGTAAAAGGTATCAAGGATATCTATAGTTATAACAAAAGTCATTTATTTTAATTATATTAGTACTTAAGCCATAGTAAAACCGTACCAAGTCCAATGTTGAATATTAATTTTAAATACAAATAGTAGTTATGGGGAAAATCTCTCAAGGAATTTTAGGTGGTTTATCGGGTAAAGTGGGTAATGTTATTGGCGGCAGCTGGAAAGGTATTGATTATATAAGGATCAAACCTTCAAGTGTTGCAAATCCAAGAACACCAGGGCAAGTAAATCAAAGAAACAAGTTTAGTGCAACAATTGAATTCTTGCAACCAAACAAAGATTTTTTAAATGTAGGTTATAAAGCCTTTGCAGTTAAGAAAACAGCATTTAATTCGGCAATGTCATATGTTTTAAACAATGCAATTGCAGGAACTGCACCAAACTTTAATGTTGATTATTCATTGGCTCTATTGAGTAAAGGTAATTTATCAACTCCACTAAATGGTGGTGTAGATTTAGCAACAGCTAATCAAGTTACATTTGATTGGGATGATAATTCTGCTGATGGTAATGCAAATGCAACAGATAAAGCAATGGTTTTAGCTTATAATCCATCAAAAAAAGAATCAATTTATATTTTAGATGGTGCTCAAAGAAGTACAACTTCTCAAATATTAACATTACCGACTTCATATACAGGAGATACAATACAGTTGTTTATGGCATTTGTTTCTGAAAATGGTAAGGTAGTTTCAAATAGTATTTATTTAGGTTCAGGTACGGTGGCTTAGTAGTTAAGGACTAAATAAATATTTTAAACCGTTGCATTAAGTTGTAACGGTTTTTTTATTAGCACCCTATTTAGCACCCTAAAAACAGAAAACCCTATAAACATTACGTTTACAGGGTCTTTAAGTGGTACCTCCAGGAATCGAACCAGGGACACAAGGATTTTCAGTCCTTTGCTCTACCAACTGAGCTAAGGTACCATCGCCTTAGCGGTGGCAAATATAAAACGCATTTTTGGTTTCTACCAAATAAAATTAAAAAAATGTGTTGTATTTTTGAAATTCTTTAAAAACACAAGAATGAAATTAGTAATAGATATTGGAAATACAAGAGTGAAAGCAGCTGTATTTAAGGGAGATACATTGTTTGATCTTGTCATTTTTGAGAAGAAAAAAATTATTTCAGAAGTAAAGAAAATTTTAAAAAAAGAAGGTTTTAGTACTGGAATTATGTCTAGCGTGGCATCTATTTCAGAAAAAAAGCTAAAAAAGCTTCAAGGTTTACTCGAATTTCAGCTAGTTTCGTCTTCAACAAGAGTTCCTTTTATCAATTTATATAAAAGTCCAAATACTCTTGGAGTAGATAGAATTGCTTTAGTTGTAAATGCCGTAAAAAGATATCCAAATAGAAATGTTTTAATTTTAGATGCAGGAACTTGTATCACTTTTGATTTTGTAAATTCAAAAAGCGAATATTTTGGAGGAGCTATTTCACCTGGAATTGAGATGCGCTTTAAAGCATTAAATAAGTTTACATCAAAATTACCACTATTAGAAAAAGAATTTGTGAAAGATTTTATCGGTCAAACTACAAAAGAGAGTATAAATTCAGGAGTTGTTAATGGTGTAATAAAAGAGATAGATGGGGTAATTAAAGAATATAAAGAAAAATTTGGCCATTTAACAGTTGTTTTAACAGGAGGAGACACAAATTTCTTGGCAAAACAATTAAAAAGTAGCATATTTGCCAATCAAAATTTTCTCCTTCAGGGATTAAATGAAATATTGATATTTAACGAAGACAAATGATTAGAAAGATTTTAGTAGTTTTTTTATTGATAACTTCTGCTACTTTATTAGCGCAAAGAACAAATTCATCTCCATATTCTTTTTTTGGGATAGGCGATCAGTTTAGTCCAAGTACTGTAGAGCAAAGTAGTATGGGAGGAATAGGTGTTGCTTTTAATAATTACAAATATTTAAATTTCACAAACCCAGCTGCTTATGCAGATTTGAGGTATACAACATATGCTTTTGGAGTGCTAAATAACGATTTAACAATTAAAAATGGAGATATAGAGCAAAGTTCTACATCTACACGTTTAAGTTATTTTGCATTGGCTTTTCCTATTGGTGATAAAGCAGGTTTTTCTTTTGGTTTGCAACCAGTTTCTTCTGTTGGTTATTCTTTATCCAATACAGCAGAAGACCTATCTGAAATAACTCTTTTTTCTGGAGATGGCGGTATAAATAGAATATATGCTAGTTTTGGTATTAAAGTTTCTAAAAGACTCTCTTTAGGTATTGAAACAGATTTTAGTTTTGGAAATGTTGATAATAGTATTATTAAACAAAGAGCAGATAAAGACTTGGCGACAAAAAATAAAGAGACTACAGTTGTTAGAGGTGGAGCTGTTACATTTGGTGCTCAATATCAAAAAGAGTTAAAAAATAAGCTAATACTAAATGCTGGAGCAGCTTTTAAATTTGGCAACAAATTAAATGTTACTGGAAATGAGTACTTGTACACTTTAAGTTTATCAAATTCTGGAGGTGAAGTGCCAAGAGATACTCTTCAAAACGCAAATAATCCTGATGGTGAAATAACAGGTAACTATAAACTTCCTTTAAAAACTACTTTAGGAGCAGGATTGGGAAAATTGGATAATTGGTATGTTGGTTTAGAATATGAAAATCAAGATGCAATAGAAACTTCTGGGTTTTTAAACACTACTAATAGTGTATATAAATATGGTAAGTCAAATAGGTTTTCTTTAGGAGGATTTTATTTACCAAAAATAAACTCTATATCTAGTTATTGGCAGAGAGTTACTTATAGAGCTGGTGTTCGTTTTGAGAAATCAGGTTTATTAGTAGATGGATTTGGAAATAGCACAAATTTCACTTCAGTTGATGACTTTGGCATATCTTTTGGTTTAGGTTTACCATTGAAACGATTATCCTCTGTAAATATGGGATTTGAATTTGGTAAAAGAGGAACCACAAATAATAATTTAATTCAAGAAAATTATTTTAATTTTAGATTAAGTTTATCTTTGACAGATACAAACTGGTTCGTTAAGAGAAAGATTGATTAACAAAAAAACAAACAAAAATGAAGAAAATTACGTTTTTACTAGCTGCAGTGTTATTTTTAGCGACAGCAAAAACAAATGCTCAGGATGACGCAAAAAGAGAATGTACAATTAAGTATAACCTTTTTAAAGGAGATTATTCATCAAAGAAATACGATGACGCTTATACTAATTGGATTTATTTAATGGATAATTGTAAAGATTTATCTGTTAATATATATAAGTTTGGTTCAACTTTAGCAGAAGATATAAGAAAAGATCCTGCATTGTCTAAAAGAGTTTATGAACAAAGGTTACAATATTTTCCAACAAAGAACCCTGCAAAAGTACATAGTGACTATGCAACTTATTTAGCGGATAATAAATTAGCTTCTGAAGATGAAATTTTTTCAATTTTAGAAAAAGGATATAGTATAGATCCAACTAAAATGGGCGTTAAAAATTTATATATCTATTTTCAAGGAGTTACTGATAGAAATAAAGATACAAATCCTCAAAAAGTATTTGATACGTATGATGATGTATTAGAATCTGTAAGTAAAAAATTAGAAGGGTACTCTAAGAATATTGTTAAATTAACTAAAGATTCTACAAAAACTTTAGATAAAAGAGACAAATCGAGATTAAGAGCGTACACAATAAACTCAGAAGCACTAGGTACTGTAGAAAGTGGTTTAGATGCAATTATATCTGATATTGCTACATGTGAGCGATTAGGTCCATTATATCAAAGAGATTTTGAAGAAAATAAATCGAATGCAATTTGGTTAAAAAGAGCAGTATCTAGAATGTTTAACAAAGGTTGTCAAAAAGAGGCTTTATATGAAACTTTGGCGAGAGCTTATGCTGAGGCTTCTCCATCTCCAGATGCGTATTCTTTTTTAGCTAATATTTTAGAGGATAATAATGATTCAAGTGGTGCAGCACAAATGAGAGAGAAAGCATTTAATTTAGAAACAGATCCTTTAAAGAAGGCAAAGTATAAATTAAAGTTTGCACAGGCAGCTAGAGATAGAGGTCAAAGTAGTAAAGCAAGAAGTTTGGCAAGAGAAGCAATTAGATTTAACCCTAATTTTGGAAAAGCATATTTATTTATTGCTAATTTATACAAGTCAAGTGTAAATTCTTGTGGAGAAAATGAATTTGAAAAAAGAATGGTATATGTTGCAGCTTTAAATCAAGCACAAAGAGCAGCATCTGTAGATCCTAGTATTTCATCTTTAGCGGGTAAATATATTAGAGCTTATAGAGCGAATGTGCCAAGTCAAAAAGTGATTTTTACAGCGGGTATTAATCCAGGTAGTAAACACACTATTAAATGTTGGATTGGAGAAACTGTAAGAGTACCAACTAACTAATTTTGTGAAAAATTACAAACAAATACTATTTAAAAGCATTACTGTTGTTCTTACAACAGTAATGCTTTTTTCTTGCGCTAACAATACACAACAAGTTAGAGATTTTTTGGCGTCTAAAAATTTACCAATAGGAATTGCCAAAAATGCTTACCATGTTTATAAAGATTCTGGTAGAATAACGTCTAAGTTAATTACACCTTTATTAAATGATTTTAGTAATAGAAAAGAACATCCTTATAATGAGTTTCCTAAAGGAATAAAAATCATTAACTTTGATAAAAATGGATTAGATTCTGTTACAATAACAGGGAATTATGCGCTTTCATATTCTAAAACCTCAGTCTCTGAAATTATTGGAAATGTAATTGTATTAAATCATACAGAGGAATCTAAATTAGAAACAGAACAATTATTTTGGGATGAAAATACTAAATATTTTTTCTCAGAAAAAGCTTTTACATTAACAAGCCCAACAGATACAATTTATGGAGTTGGTTTTGAATGTAAAGAAGATTTAAGTAAGCACTTAGCAAAAAAAACAACAGGAAAACTACAAACAAAAGAATAACATTATGACTAAAATTTGGAAACTTTTTCAATACGGATATTTATTTATTGCAATTATTTGTTTAATAGAGGGCATTTTAAAATGGAATTCTGATAGAAATACAGCAATCATATTATTTATATTTTCAGTTTTTATTACTTTAGTGTTTTTCTTTAAAAGACATTTTAGAAAAAAAGTAGAACAAAGAAACAGTCAAAATCAATAGTTTATAAATTTCTTAATGGAAATTGAACTCATAATTATATTTACATCAATTATCCTTTCCGCCTTTTTTTCTGGAATGGAAATCGCATTTGTTTCTGCTAACAAACTTCATATAGAGTTAGAGAAGAAAAGAGATGGATTTATAGCTAGTATTCTTCGTAAAATAACTCAAAAATCATCTAAATTTATTACAACTATGTTAGTTGGTAATAATATCTCATTAGTGGTTTATAGTTATTATATGGGAAATTTTTTAGTAAAAATACTTCCTTTAGATTTATTTAATGAGTTTTCTGTTTTACTAATTCAAACAATAATTTCTACTATTATTATATTAGTTACTGCAGAGTTTTTACCAAAAGCAATATTTAGAATTTATGCAAATGAAGTTTTAAAAATATTTGCTTTACCAGCGTATGTCTTTTATATTTTATTTCATTTTTTCTCAGAATTTATAACTGTAATTTCAGATTTTTTCTTGCGTATTTTTTTTAAAACAAATGCAGATGAACAACAAACTGAATTTAGTAAAGAAGAGTTAGGGAACTATATTACAGAGCAATTAGAAACAGGAGGTGATGACTTTGAATTAGATTCTGAAATTCAGATTTTTCAAAATGCACTACAATTTCATAATGTAAAAGCTAGGGAGGTAATGGTGCCTAGAACAGAAATAATAGCTGTAGAAATTCATGAAAAGGTTTTTAATTTAAAAAATATATTTATAGAAACTGGCTTGTCTAAAGTTTTGGTTTATAAATCATCATTAGATGATGTTGTTGGTTATGTAAATGCTTTTGAGTTATTTAAAAATCCAAAGACAATTAAATCTATTTTACTTCCTGTAGAAATTGTTCCAGAATCTATGATGATTAACGATGTTTTAAACGGGTTAATGAAAAAGCGTAAAAGTGTTGCCGTTGTTGTAGATGAATATGGAGGCACTTCAGGAATAATTACTGTAGAGGATATTGTTGAAGAATTATTTGGAGAAATTGAAGATGAACATGATTCACAAGTGTTTTTGGAAGAGAAAATAAGCGAATCAATATTTAATTTTTCTGCAAGATTAGAAGTAGATTACCTTAATGAAGAGTATGATTTAAATATTCCGAAATCTGAAGCTTATGAAACTTTAGGAGGTTTCATAATTAATCATACAGAAAATATACCAACACAAGAAGAAATTGTTGAAATTGAGAATTTTGAGATCAAGATTTTAAAAACAAGCAGTGCTAAAATAGATGAAGTTTGTTTTAAAATAATTGAGAAAGAAGCTTAATTTACCTGTTATTAATTTATATACTTCTTAATACGAACGAAGTTACTGCTAAAAAATATAAAATGGGTTGCAATATTAAAACCCAAATCGTATATTCGCCAACTGAAAATAAATTAACGACGTATGGCAGTATTATCGAAAATTAGAGAACGCTCAATGTTCTTAATCATCATAATTGGTTTAGCACTTTTTGCTTTTGTATTAGACCCTTCAACTTTAGGAGACTTTTTTAACTCTAGTAAAGTAAATGAAATAGGAGAAATTAATGGAGAATCTGTCTCTAGACAAGAGTTTGCAACTGCTGTAGAAGCCTACAAGCAACAAGCTGGAGCTAACGTTTCTGAGATGCAAGCAGCAAAAACTGTTTGGAATAACATTGTTAGAACAAAAATCTATAAAAATCAATTATCTGAAGCAGGAATAACTGTTGGTGAAGCAGATGTTTGGAAAGAAGTTCTTAATGCACCTTCTGTAAAAGGGAATCCACAATTCTTAAATGAAGCAGGTTTATTTGATGAAGCTAAATTCAAGCAATTTTTAGCTGATACTAAAGAAAATAATCCGCAAATGTGGAGTGCTTGGTCTAATTACATGAATCAAATTAGAGACAATGCAGAAAGAAATACATATAATAATTTAGTAACTGCCGGTCTTGGAGCTTCTTTAAAAGAAGGTGAAAACGAACACTTAATAGAAAACACTAAATTAAACGCTCAGTTTGTATTTGTCCCTTATACAAGTGTTGCAGATAGTTTAGTTTCTGTATCAAAATCAGATGTAGAAGCGTATATTAAAGCAAATCCATCAAATTTTCAAGTAGAGGCATCTAGAGATGTTTCTTATGTTAAGTTTGATATAATAGCTTCTGCAGAAGATGAAGAAGCTATTAAAAGTGAGGTAGCAAATTTAATTGAAGATTCTTTAGATAGAAATAAAGAAACTGTTGTTGGTTTTAAAAACACTACTAATGATAAAGAGTTTTTAGAAGAATATAATTCTGATACTAATTTAGATTTAAATTTTAAATTCAACAATGATGTAAATCAAGTAGTTGCAAGTAAAATTTTTGAAGGATCTAAAGGTGATGTTTTTGGACCTTATAAAGATAATGGATTTTTTAAAATAGCTAAAATTACAGAAGTTGCTAATATGCCAGATTCTGTAAAAGCGAGCCATATTTTAATTCCTTTTGTTGGAGCACAAAGAGCAACTCCAGATATTACAAGAACTGAAGAGGAAGCTAGAAAATTAGCAGATAGTCTTTTAAATATTGCAAAAAGAAATAAAAGTAAGTTTGCTGGATTAGCAAAAGAGTTTTCATCTGATAAATCAAATTCAGAAAAAGGAGGAGATTTAGATTGGTTTAACTATTCTAGAATGACACCTGCTTTTAGAGATTTTTCTTTTTCAAACAAAAAAGGAGCTTTAGGTGTTGTGAAAACTCCATTTGGATTTCATATTATAAAGATTGATGATCAAAAGAATAATCAAAAAGTTCTTAAGTTAGCTACTTATAGTAGAAAAATTGTGGCTTCAGAAACAACAGAAAATACAATGTTTCAAAAAGCAGAACAATTTGCATTGTCTGTTTCTAAAGATAAAAAATTCTTTGAGATTGCTAAAGAAAATAAATATACTACAAGACCAGCAATTGGTTTAAAAGTTTTAGATGAGAGTGTTCCTGGATTAGGAAACCAAAGACAGATAGTTAGTTGGGCTTTTGGAAAAAACACTAAAACAGGAGATTTTAAACGTTTTGATTTAGAGGGAAGCCATGTAGTTGCTTTTGTTACTGCAAATGCTAAAAAAGGTTTAATTCAGGCTGCTAAAGCTACAAATAGAGTAAAACCTATTTTGTTAAATGAAAAGAAAGCAACGTTAATTTCTGATAAATTAAAAGGGAGTACTTTACAAGAAATTGCAAAAGCTAATAATACAAGTGTAAGAACTGCAAGTGGTATTAATTTAAAGAATCCTACCTTATCTGGAGCAGGTTCTGAGCCAAAAGTGGTTGGTGCAATGTACAATGCAGAATTAAATAAAATGTATGCTAATATAGAGGGTAATAGAGGTGTGTTTGTTTTTACAGTTTCTAAAAAAGAATTGCCTACAGCATTACCAAATTATGATGCTGCAAGAAAAAAGATTTCTCAAACTAGGAAGAGCCAAACATTTAAAATGTATGAAGCAATTAAAAATGCTTCTACTATAGAAGATAATAGAGCTAACATATATAGTGCAAACTAGTTCGTTTATTTTATAATATCAAAATCCGCTCAATTATTGAGCGGATTTTTTTTTGCTTATAACTTAATTAAAAGTGATTGCTATTTTTTTTGCGACTAAAAATTGGCACGATGGTTTAACCCTGATTGAAAGTGTTCGATTATCTGCTGCTATTCTTACCCTTTTTTATCCTTTTAATAATCGCATTACGAGTGTGTAACGATGTAATCTGTTTTTAATAATGAGACTGCCACAGTTTTAAGAAAAAAGTAAACTTCGCAATGACAGAAATAAAAAGATAAGGTGTAAAGCATTAAATAACTTTATGAAAAAAACCTTTCTGATTTCTCAAAAAGGCTTGTATTTATAGTATTTAGATTCGTTTATTAACCATTCATAGAGATCAAAAACTCATCATTGTTTTTAGAGAATTTAATTCTATCGTTAATAAACTCCATTGCTTCAATAGGATTCATATCTGCTAGGTACTTACGTAAAACCCACATTCTTTGTACTGTTTTAGCATCTAATAATAAATCATCACGTCTTGTAGAAGATTTAATTAAATCAATAGCAGGATAAATTCTACGGTTAGAAATATTTCTATCTAACTGTAATTCCATATTACCAGTTCCTTTAAATTCTTCAAAGATAACTTCATCCATTTTAGAACCTGTTTCAGTAAGAGCAGTTGCTATAATAGTTAAAGAACCTCCTCCTTCAATATTTCTAGCGGCTCCAAAGAAACGTTTTGGTTTGTGTAATGCATTTGCATCTATACCACCAGAAAGTATTTTTCCTGAAGCTGGAGCAACCGTATTATAAGCTCTTGCTAAACGTGTAATTGAGTCTAAAAGAATAACTACATCATGTCCACATTCTACTAAACGTTTTGCTTTTTCTAAAACAATGTTAGCAACTTTAACATGTTTGTCTGCAGGTTCATCAAAAGTAGACGCTACTACTTCTCCACGAACGCTACGTTGCATATCTGTTACTTCTTCTGGACGTTCATCTATTAATAAAACTATCTGATAAACCTCTGGATGATTCATTGCAATGGCATTGGCAACATCCTTTAATAACATAGTTTTACCAGTTTTTGGTTGCGCTACAATCATTCCTCTTTGACCTTTTCCTATTGGAGAAAATAAATCAATAATTCTTGTTGATAGGGAGCTTCCTTTTTCTGCTAAATTGAATTTTTCTTCTGGAAATAAAGGCGTTAAATGTTCAAAAGAAACTCTATCTCTAACAATGTTAGGATTTAATCCGTTTATCTTTGAAACTCTAATTAAAGGAAAATATTTTTCACCTTCTTTTGGTGGACGAACATTACCTCTTACGGTATCTCCTGTTTTTAATCCAAATAATTTAATTTGAGATTGAGAAACATAAATATCATCTGGAGATGATAAATAATTATAATCTGAAGAACGTAAAAAACCATAACCATCTGGCATCATTTCTAATACACCTTCACTTTCTATTATTCCATCAAACTCAAAGTCTGGGTCTTTATATCTATTATTAGATTTATTACCTCTACTAACTACTGGTTTTTTATCCCTATTTTCTTTAGGTCTGTTTTTATTTACCTGGGGACTATTTTGTTTCGGTTTGTTTTGTTGTGGTTTATTTTGCTGAGGCTTATTTTGGTTAGAAGTAGGTTTCTCAACCTCTTTTTCCTTCTTTTCCACTTCAGTTTCTTTTTGAACTTCAGCTTTAACAATAACTTCTCTTTTCTCCTCTTTTCTAACAACAGGCTTATGTTGAGGAACTTTTACCGGTATTGGTTTTTCTATAGGTTCTATTTCTTTAGTTTCATCAAGGGTAACTGGAGTGTTCTGAGTACTATTTGAAGAAAGAGGTTGTGTTTTAACTACGCGCTTTCTTCTTGGTTTTTCAGTTTTAACTTTTTCTTCATTTGTAGAAGGAATAATTTTTTCTGCAGGATTAGCAGCCTGTGTATCCAATATTTGATACACTAAATCTAATTTTTTTAGTTGACTTGTTTTTGTAAGTCCAATAGATTTAGCAATTAATTGTAAATCAGCAAGAGTTTTTGCTTTTAGTTCAGAGATTTCGAACATTATGTATATATTAATTTAAATTGTAAATCTTAATTTTGATAAGATTATAATGATTTTTTTTGATAGATAGATAGTGTATATAGTACTATACAATATTTTTGTGCTGTTAATTATAAAACAAATATATGCTTTTTTTTTAAGTTTGAAGTTTTCTTTTTAAAAAAGAAAGTTTTACTTTTGTAATCCTATTTGTTTAAAGGAATGATTCAAAGAATACAAACCATATATTTATTATTAGCATCAGCAGTTTCTGGTGGATTAATTTTTGTATTCAATTTATGGAGTACTTTAAAAGAAAATATTTTTACGTTAGATTTATTTCTAGAGGAAACTATTCAATTAAAGTTGATTCCAGTTTTATTTCTAGCATCTGCAATTATTTCATTTATTGCTGTTTTTTTATATAAAAACAGACAATTGCAGTTTGTAATAGGACGTGTTGTTATTTTGATCAATCTTTTTTTATTAGGATTATTGATTTATTTATCTCTAACATTACCTGGAGAAGTTTCGATTTCGGAGAAAGGTATTGGGATGTTCTTACCAATTTTAGCTATTTTGCTTATTGTTTTGGCAAATAAAGCTATTAAAAAGGATGAGGATCTTGTAAAATCTGTAGATAGATTGCGATAAAACTAACATCTTAGTTATATTTAGTGCGAAAAAAAACCGAGAATTTATTTCTCGGTTTTTTATTTTTAAGTTTTTTTTTTAATAAAAAGTTTTAAAAGAAATTATATAGTAATTTTATATAGTAAAAGCGCTATATTGTAAATGGTTAATAAACAGTTCATTAAAATTATTGTCTAACGGTTTTCCGTGATAAGACTCACTGTTTTCCGTGAGTAGAAAATTTCACTGAAAATGGGGTTGTACAATCTTAATTTGCAACTTAAATTTGTATAGAAATGAAAGAGAAAATATACGTTCATGTAGCTGATGATCATAAGATCTTAATTGAAGGGATTATTGCTGTTATAAATACGGATAATGAGATTGAAATTAAAGGATATTCTTTAACAGGACAGGAAGTAGTAGATTGGTTTGAAGTAAAAGATAACAATGCTGATGTTTTAATATTAGATATTACAATGCCTATATTAGATGGTTTTCAGGTTTTAAAACACTTCAAGAAAAATAAAATAGACCAAAAAGTTATTGTTCTTTCTAGTTATGATGATGTTAAAATTGTTCAGGAAGTATTAAACCTTGGTTGTAAAGGATATATTTCTAAAAATAATGCAGGAGAGCACATAGTTAATGCTATAAAAGCGGTTGCAAAAGGTGAGCAATATTTTAGTAATGATATTCAAAGTAGTTTATTAAAATCATTATCAGGTCAAATAGTTCCTCAAGGAGAAATGCCAGATAACTTTTTGCTAGACAGTTTAACAGATAGAGAGATAGATGTTCTTAAGTTAATTACTAAAGAATATAGCACTATACAAATGGCAGATTTCATGCATCTAAGTGTAAATACAATAGAAACATATAGAAAGAATTTATTAAAAAAATTAAATGTAAAAAATGCAGTAGGTCTAGCAATGTATGCAGTAAAAAACAAGGTGGTATAATGTTTACCTCTAAAAAAATATCAGGGTTTGATTTTTTTTAAATCGTGTCCTAAACATCTTGAAAATTCCAATAAGTATACAATTTTGTTTTCAGTTATCTCTAATCCTACTTTTTTTAGTATACCAAATACCCAATTTAACTTAAATAATCATTCATTATGAAAAACTTTAAACTACTAATATTTATCTTTTCAATTGCAATTACTTTTTCTTCTTGTTCTACAAATGAAACAATTTTGCCAGAAGAACAATCATTAGATTTATTAAAATCATATTCTGTTAAAAGAGATGCAAATGGTGCATATTCTGTTGATTTTGATTTGAATAAGAATGCTGCATCAGAAAATGTTTTAGATGTAGAAACAAATACGCATCAAATTTTATTGTATTCGATAGACAATCAGTTAAATAGAAAAGTTTCTCAAGATTTAACAATCGATGGAACTCAACTAAAAGTTGGTTTTGTTGATGCAAATTCTAATAATTCACCACATATTACAATTATTGATGATAATATTACTTTAGCAAAAACATCTGCGGAACATGTGATGTTAAAAGAGTATCGTATTTCTAGCAATGAGGATGGAACTTTTAATTTAGATTTTTCTGTAAAAAATAATGTAAGTGTAGGTTTTGTTTATAACGAAGATATAGATACTTATGAAATTCATTTAGAAGAGGGTAAAACTACTGAAACTAGTTTTACAAGAATATTAGAAAAAGAAGAAGGGCAACTGTTAAAGTTTGATTTTGTAAATCATATTACGACAAATACTTCTGCTAAATCAGCAGTAGCGGATACGATAACAAGAAAGCCAAGAGTTATTATAGGTACTGGAGAAACAGTTGATTAATTAATAAAATTATTACGAATTTTTGGTAAGGAAATTAAAGTTATTATTTATTTTTGCTTTTTTTAGCTTCTTTCAATTAAAAGCTACAATTAATAAAGCACACATCTCAGAAGAAGCTTCTTTTAAAGAAGCTTCTTCTGCTTTTTTGTTTCAGAAAGATTCAGTTTTTGATGCAAAATATAAAAGTATTGTAAAACTATATAAAGAGGAGAAATTTATTGAAGCTTTAAAAAAATCATTAGAAATTTATGATGGTTTAGAAAGTAGAGAAAATAATAATTCTCAATATAGAATAACAACATTAATTGCAGATATCTATGATAAAACTAATAAGTATCATAAAGCACTTCAATATCATAAAGAAGCCCTTTTTATATTAAATAACAGTTCATTAAAAGAGAGCAACTATGGTCTTTTTGTTAATTCAAATTACGCTAAAACTATTCTTAGAATTGGTAGTTTTTATCATAAATTATCTAATATTGACAGTGCTAAATTCTATTATGAGAAATTAGAAAAATTTTCATCTCTCAATAAAGATGTTTTAGGTTTTAAAGCTACCTCTTTTGGTAATTTATCAGGTATTTTTGAAAAAGATTCTTTATTTGAGAAAGCAAAAGAGTACGCAATCAAGGCTATAGATATTCATAAAATTAGAAACGATAGAGCAGGACAAGCAATTGCTGTTAATAATCTAGGAAACATTTATTTATCTTTAGGAGATTATAAAAAATCTAAAGAGTTGTATCAGAAAGGAATAGGTTTAATAGAGAATGATAATAGTCCAATCGCTATTAGATACAAAGCTAGTTTATATTCCAATTTGGCTTGGGCAATGAGAAACCTTAAAGATTACAATGCCTATGATATACAAGAGCTTTCTTATGAAATAGAAGATGGAATTAGGGACATGGAGGTAAGAACGATGATTGAAACTGTAGCTGCTGAATATGATGTTAAAGAAGTTAAAAAAGAAGAAGAGAATAAACGAGTAGAAGATCAAAGAACTTTTTGGGTTTATGGGGTAGGTAGTTTTATTGTTATCATTTCATTGTTGTATTGGGTTAATTACTATAAACTACGACAAAAGAATTTAGGTTTAAAACTATCACAATCTCAATTACTTCAAAATCAAAATTTAGAAAAATTAAAATCAGACTCACAAATTAGAATTCTAAATGCTACTATTGATGGTAAAGAATCTGAGAGAAAACAAATTGCCGAAACTTTGCATGATAGTGTAAGCGCTTTATTATCTTCTGCAAACTTACATTTACAAGCTACAAGAAAGCAGTATATTGGTGAAATACCTCTAGAAATTGGTAAAACACAAGAAATAATTACTGAAGCTTCACAAAAAATTAGAGATTTATCTCACACGTTAGTTTCTTCTGTTTTATTAAAATTTGGATTAAATTATGCCGTAACTGATATGGCAGAAAAGTATTCAAACTCTCAAATAAAAATAAAAACTCAAGTAACAAATATTAGAAGATATGATCAAAATTTTGAAATTAAAGTATACAATATTATTCAAGAGTTTATTAATAATATATTAAAACACAGTGATGCAAATAACGCAACAGTAAATTTAGCAGAAGTAGATACTAAACTTTGTATAAAAATCTCTGATGACGGTGTTGGGTTTGATAAAACAAAAATAGGTTCAAAAGACGGATTAGGTCTTAACCAAATAGATGCAAGAATTCAAATGATGAAAGGAAAATTTCAAATAGATACATCAGTAAATAATGGAACATATATAAGTGTAGAATTACCAATTTTAGAAAAGGAAACTTTTATTCACGCTTAGCTAATTCTATAATTTCTAAATCTTTTATTTCTCCATTTTCTAAACAAAAACGTAACATTGTTCTTACTTTATGAAAACCATGTTTCCCTGCTGCACCAGGGTTTAAATGTAACAAGTTCAATTTTTTATCGTATTGTACTTTTAAGATATGTGAATGCCCAGAAATAAATATTTTTGGAGGGTTATTTTTGATTTCTTCACGTATTCTTTGATAATAATTATTAGGATAACCTCCAATATGAGTCATCCAGACAGCAACGTTTTCTACTTCAAATTTTAAGTCTAAAGGGAATTCTGCTCTCGCATCTTGATCATCAATATTTCCAAAAACAGCACGTAAAGGTTTGTGTTTTTGTATCGTGTCAGTAACATTTAAATCACCAATATCACCTACATGCCAAACTTCATCAGCTTGTTTTACAAACTTTAAAATTTGAGCATCAATAAAACTATGTGTATCTGAAAGTAATAATATTTTTTTCATTAAAAAAAAGTAAGAAAAGTTTAACGGCTCTTAGAGGTTCAAATGTAGTCATAACAAAATAAATTTCGTAATTTTGATGTCTTCAAAAACAATTTTATTGAGATATTTTATAGAACTTTCATATAACGGAAAAAAATATCATGGTTGGCAAATTCAACCAGATGCAATTTCTGTACAAGAGAAATTAAATTATGCAATAAGTACAATTTTGCAAAAAAAAATTGAAGTTGTTGGAGCAGGAAGAACAGATACAGGTGTTCATGCTTCACAAATGTTTGCTCATTTTGATGTAGATTTAGAGTTAAAAGCTAATGTTGTCTTTAGATTAAATTCCATTTTACCAGATGATATTACAGTCTATGAGGTTTTATTAGTAGACGATGAAAAACACGCTAGATTTGACGCTTTAAGTAGAAGTTATGAATATAGAATTTGGTTAGGAAGAAATCCTTTTTTGTTAGATTTTTCTTGGCAAATTCATTCTCAAGATCTTACTATTTCTTTGATGAATGAAGCTGCAAGTTTATTATTAGAATATGAAAATTTTCAATGTTTTTCTAAAGTTAAAACTGAAGTTTACACTTTTAATTGTAATGTAACTGAAGCAATTTGGAAATTAGAGGGAAAAGAATTGGTATTTTATATTTCAGCAAACCGTTTTTTAAGAAATATGGTTAGAGCAATTGTTGGTACTCTTGTAGATGTTGGTTTAGGTAAAGTTACCGTAGCAGATTTTAGAGCCATAATAGAAAGTAGAGATAGGGGTAATGCTGGGTTGTCAGTTCCTGCTAAAGGGTTATTTTTAACAAATATAAATTATTAAGTTTTGGCAGAAAAGACAGGAAAAGCATTCGATTTACAGATATTCTCACGATTAATGAGATATGCCAAACGTTATAAATTAAAGTTTTTTATAGCTGCGAGTTCTACTATTTTATTATCAATTGTTTCATTATTAAATCCGTATATCTTATCAGAAGCTATAGATTCTTATATTGTAAAAAAAGATACTGAAGGTCTTGTATTTAGTGTACTAATAATGTTTAGCATATTAATAGTAGAAGTGTTATTGCGTTTTGTATTTATTTATTTTGCAAATTGGGTTGGACAGCATATTATTAGAGATATAAGAGCAAAAATTTTTAGACATATTTTACAGTTTAAAATGTCTTATTTTGATACGAATTCAGTTGGTAAATTAGTTACAAGGGTTGTTTCTGATATAGAAACTATTGCAGCATTTTTTAGTAACGGAGTCTTTACAATTGTAAGTGATATTTTACAAATGTTTGCCGTTGCAATATTAATGTTTTTCCTAAATTGGAAGTTGGCATTAATTGCTTTGGCAGTTTTACCTATTTTAATTTATGCAACAAAAATATTTCAAACTGCTATAAAATCTACATTTCAAGAAGTTAGAAATCAAGTTGCTAATTTAAATGGTTTTGTACAAGAAAGAGTTACTGGAATGAAGATTGTACAGTTGTTTAATCGTGAAAAAATAGAGTATAAAAACTTTATGGAGATTAATAACAAACACAAAAAAGCATATATAAAAACAATTTGGTTTTTTTCTATTTTCTTCCCAATTGCAGAAATTTTATCTTCCATAGGAATTGGTTTAATAGTTTGGTTTGGAAGTAAGCAAATAATTACAGGCGAAGTTCCAGGTCCAGGAAAAGTAATCGCTTTTGTACAAATGGCACAAATGCTATTTAGACCTTTGCGTCAAATTGCTGATAAATTTAACCAATTACAAATGGGAATTGTTTCTGGTGAACGTGTTTTTAAGGTGATTGATACACATAGTAGTATTGCTAAAAGCGGAACAATTAATGTAACAAAATTAAAAGGAAATATTCAATTTAAAGATGTTCGATTCAGCTATGTAAAAGAGGAAGAAGTTTTAAAAGGAATTTCTTTTGATGTAAAAAGCGGACAAACTGTTGCAATTGTAGGGGCAACTGGAGCAGGGAAATCTACAATTATCAATTTAATTAATCGTTTTTATGAAATTGATAGTGGATCTATTTCTATAGATACTATTTCTGTTAATGAGTATACTTTAGAAAGTTTAAGAAAACAAGTAGCTATTGTTTTACAAGACGTGTTTTTGTTCTCAGATTCTATTTTGAATAATATTACGCTAAAAAACGAAAATATTACTACGCAAGAAGTTGAAGAAGCAGCAAAACAAATTGGTATTCATGATTTTATTATGACACTTCCTGGAGGGTATCAATATAATGTAAAAGAACGTGGAGCAATGCTGTCATCAGGTCAAAGACAACTAATCGCTTTTTTACGTGCTTATGTAAGTAAACCAAGTATTTTAATTTTAGATGAAGCAACATCATCTGTAGATGCTCATGCAGAGCAAATGATTCAATATGCTACAGAAACAATTACAAAAGGACGAACTTCTATTGTAATTGCACATAGATTGGCAACTATAAAAAAGGCAGATAAAATTATTGTCATGGACAAAGGTTACATCGTTGAAGAAGGTACACATCAAGAATTATTAGAAAAAGAAGATGGGTATTATAAAAACCTATATGACAAACAATTTGGTTTGGATAAAGCCTCTTAATTTTTTTATTTACATTAAATCTTTTCTAAGTTTCTCGTTGAGTTCTGTGTAATCAGAAAACAGTACAAATTCACCATCTTTTATATAAGAAATTTCACCAGTTTCTTCAGAAACTAATAAACAAACGGCATCTGTTTTTTCAGAGACACCAATGGCTGCTCTGTGACGTAACCCAAACCTTGATGGAATTTTTGTACTATCAGAAATTGGTAAAACCACTCTTGTAGCTACAATAAAATTATCTCTAATAACTAAAGCTCCATCATGTAAAGGACTGTTTTTATAAAAAATACTTTGTAAGATAGCTTCATTTACTAAAGCATTCATTTTATCACCAGTATTTATTAAAAAATCTAAACTGTTTGTTCGTTCAATTACAATTAAAGCCCCTGTTTTAGTTTTTGATAAATTTTCACAAGCATCTAATATGATTTCTGTATCAACTTCTAAAGCTATTTCTGTTTGTAAAAACTTTAATTGCTTAAAAAAATTTCTTTTGCTTGTAAAGTTTGTAGTTCCAATCATTAATAAAAATTTTCTAATTTCTTGCTGAAAAACAATGATTAAAGCAATAACACCACCAGATAAAAGGTATCCTAAAATACCACTTAGCATCTCCATTTTTAAGGCCAAAGTAACTTGCCAAATAATAAAAATTAAAGCGATTCCTATAACAATATTTATAGCAACAGTGCCTTTTAAAAGTTTATAAATATAATAGAGTAATATTGCTACAAGTAAAATATCTAAGACATCTAAAAGTGAAAATTCAATAAAATCGAACATAAAAATTGACTGATTTTAGGCTAAAGTACGAAATTACTTCAGTTGGTCCACAATTTTAATAGCTTCTAAAGCTTCTTTTACATCATGAACGCGTAAAATATTTGCACCATTTAAAAGTGCAATTGTATTTGCAGAAGTTGTTGCGTTTAAAGCTTCTTGTGCAGAAATATCTAAGGTTTTATATAACATAGATTTTCTTGAAATTCCTGCTAAAATAGGCGTGTCTAAGTTTTTAAAAAGTGATAAATTTTTAAGAATATCAAAATTATGTGTTGTTGTTTTTCCAAAACCAAAACCAACATCAATAATGATATCATTTAATTTTAGTTGATGTAATTTATGAATCTGTTCTGCAAAAAAGGAAATGATTTCTTGAGTTACATCTCTATAAACAGGGTTTTTTTGCATGTTTTGTGGGGTTCCTAACATGTGCATTAAAATATACGGAACTTGAAGGTTTGCAACAGTTTCAAACATATTTTCATCCATTTTTCCTCCAGAAATATCGTTTACAATTGCTGCTCCAGAATTAATAGTTTCTTCAGCAATTTTACTTCTAAAAGTATCTACAGAAATAATTATTTCAGGAAAGTTTTTAACTAATAAATTAATAACAGGAACAATTCTTTGTCCTTCTTCCTCTTCAGAAACATGTGTTGCTCCAGGTCTAGAGGAGTAGGCACCAACATCAATAAAAGTAGCTCCTTCAGAAAGCATTTTTTCTGTTTGAGAAAGAATTTCAGCTTCGTTTTTATAGTTGCCTCCATCAAAAAATGAATCTGGCGTAATATTTAAAATTCCCATCACTTTTGGTGATGATAAATTGATTAAGTTTCCTTTGCAATTAATTGTCATCTTAAGATACTACTTTATTAATTACGTGCACAATTTCCGGTGCTTTGTAATTGTTCATTTTTTGCATTAATTCATTTACAGTAGTAGCAACTAATAACAATTCTCTGTTTTGTGGTTTTATATACCCTTCTTCAACCATTTTGTCTAATTGTTGCAAAGTAGCATCAAAAAAACCGTTTACATTTAGCAATCCAACAGGTTTTTGTTCAATATGTAATTGTCCTAAAGTAAGTGCTTCAAAAAGTTCGTCTAGCGTTCCAAATCCGCCAGGTAAAGTAATATAACCGTCAATTAATTTACTCATAATTACTTTTCGGTCGCTCATTTTTTTACAAACAATCATTTCTTCAACTCCAGAATGAACAACTTCTTCATGTTCTAATAATTTAGGAATTACGCCAATAACGTCACCATTATGAGCTAAAATTGTATCAGAAATAATTCCCATCATTCCAATTTTTCCACCACCATAAACCAGTCCTATGTTCTTTTCAGCAAAATAATTTCCTAATTCTATAGCAGCTTCTTTGTAAATAGGGTTAAATCCTAAACTAGAACCACAAAAAACAACAATTTTTTTCATAAATGAGTTGATAAATTCATGGTAAAAATAAATGAATTGCGTTTAAGTTTTACTATTTTTGATAAAATACTTTTTTATTAAGAAGATGCAAGATACCTCAAAACAATACGATGCTGTTATAGAAGAATGTAGAAGTTTGTTCATTAAAAAGATGAGCGATTATGGAAGTGCGTGGCGTATTTTAAGGTTACCCTCTTTAACAGATCAGATATTTATAAAAGCACAAAGAATTAGACAGTTACAAGAAAATGAGGTTAGAAAAGTAGAGGAAGGTGAAAAATCTGAATTTATTGGAATCATCAATTATTCTATAATGGCGTTAATTCAGTTGGAATTAGGTGTTGTTGAAAACCCAGATTTAAATACGGAACAAGCAACCGTTTTGTATGACAAGCATAGTACAATTACCAAAGAATTAATGATGAATAAAAATCATGATTATGGTGAAGCTTGGCGAGAAATGCGTGTTTCTAGTTTAACAGATTTAATCTTACAAAAATTATTACGTGTAAAACAAATTGAAGACAATAAAGGCAAAACGATTGTTTCTGAAGGAATTGATGCAAATTACCAAGACATGATTAATTATGCCGTTTTTGCAATGATTCATCTGGGTTAAAGAGTTACAGCGTTATTGTCATTGCGAAGAACGAAACAAGCTACCAAAATATTTATTTAGAGATTTTTTTTTAAAAAGAATAATTATGAAAATACTAGTACACATTGCAAGAATAATAGTAGCTGCTTTATTTATATTCTCGGGCTTCGTAAAATTGGTAGATCCAATAGGTTCTCAATACAAGTTTCAAGAATATTTTTCTGAAAGTGTTTTAAATATGGAATTTTTAATTCCTTATGCATTACCATTTTCTATTCTTTTAATTATTGCAGAAATCCTTTTAGGAGTAATGCTTTTAATTGGTTTTAGATCTAAACTTACAGTTTGGAGTTTGTTTATGTTAACGTTGGTTTTCTTGTTTTTAACTTGGTATTCTGCCTATTATAATAAAGTGACAGATTGTGGTTGTTTTGGTGATGCAATAAAATTATCAACTTGGGGAACCTTTTATAAAAACGTTATTTTAATAGCATTAATTGCGCTGTTATTATTCAGAATTAAAGATGTTAAAAATATCTTCTCTGATAAAATTGGTAAAATTCTTACTTTTTTATCATTAGCTGGTTTTCTATTTATTGTGCAACATGTTTTAACACATTTGCCAATTATAGATTTTAGAGCGTATGCAATTGGTAAAAACATTCAAGAAGGAATGGAGTATAAAGATGATGGAGAAATTCCTCCGGTTCATGATTTTATGTTAGAAGATGCTCAAGCAGATTTAGCGCCAGAATTGTTAGCAAAGGAAAAAGTGATGTTGGTAATTCTTTATAATTTAAGTAAATCTGATGAAAACGGATTTCCAGCAATTAAAAAAGTGGCCAATGAAGCTATTAATAAAGGATACACTGTTTATGGAGTTTCAGCTTCTTTTTCAGACGATTTAATCTTGGCGCAAAACAAATACAATTTACCCTTCGATTTTCTTTTCTGTGATGAAACTACATTGAAAACCATGATTAGAGCAAATCCTGGAGTTATTATTTTAGACAAAGGAACTATTGTAGATAAAAAGAATTGGATAGATGTAGATGATTTAGAATTGTAAAATACGTTACATTCTAAACAATTACTTTTTATTTCTTTTCTGTTCAATTTCAGTTAGAGTTAGCCCTTTTTCATTTTTATAAAATAAATGTTTTGGGCTTCCAATAATCTGAGAAGTATAAATACCTGAATGCCCAGAAAACAAATAAGAAGTTGTACAAGCTAAGGCAATAAAAACACCAGATTCTATTCCAAACAATTCAATTCCCATTATTGTACACGCAATTGGAGTGTTTGTTGCGCCTGCAAAAACAGCTACAAATCCCATTCCTGCTAATAATGGCATTGGCATAGGAATAAACCAAATTAAAACATTTCCTAAGGTAGCTCCTATAAAGAATAATGGCGTTACTTCTCCTCCTTTAAAACCAGCTCCTAAAGTGAAAGAAGTGAATAATAATTTTAGGAAGAAATCATAAGAATTAAGATCAATATTAAAAGCATCTACAATAGTCGGTACACCCAATCCTATATATTTTGTAGTTCCCATAAGGTACCAAGTAACGGCTAATATAGCGCCACCAATTACCGGACGAAGTGGAGGGTATTTAATGTTTTTCTTAAATAAATTCCCCCAAAAATGAGTGGATTTTGAAAACAATAAACTTACCAGTCCAAAAATAATACCCGCTAATAAAGACCATAAAATGGTTGCTGGCGTTAGTTCTGCAATCGTTGAAATAGTATAATGTGTGTGATGAGAAATTTGCCAAACGTCACAAAAATAGTTTGCAAAAATAGCAGCTAAAAAACTGGGTATAATGGCATCAAATTTTATTCTACCAATAACCATTACTTCTAAAGCAAAAATTGCACCTGCTAAAGGAGTTCCAAAAACAGATGAAAAACCTGCACTTATACCAGCAACTAATATAATTTTTCTATCTAAATTAGAAAGCTTAAAAATTTTTGTAAACTGATCTGCAATTGCACCACCAATTTGTACAGCAGTTCCTTCACGTCCTGCAGAACCGCCAAATAAATGAGTAAGTATCGTTCCTATAAAAACTAAAGGCGCCATTTTAAAAGGAATTATATTTTTAGGAGAATGATATTCATCTATTAATAAATTGTTTCCTTTTACAACACTTTCTCCATAATAATGATAAGACAAACCAATAACTAAACCAGCAATTGGTAACAGTGCAATAATCCACATATTGGCTTCTCTATAGTTTGTTGCCCACTCTAAAGTCCATAAAAAAACAGCAGAAGCACTGCCTGTAAATGCACCAATTAGCAAAGCGATAAAACTCCATTTTAAAAGAAAAAGCAAAGAAAAGCTTTGTTCAAATGAAAGAAGTAATTTTTTAATTTTATCCATATATTTTACATCCTCTTAAATAAAAGAAATTATTAGATTGGATGTCTAATAAAACCATTAAATAAGTCTTTAATTTAGGTTGTTTTGCAAAAGTAGACAAATATAAATAAAGTGATTATGCATCTTAAAAGAATCATTTTTGGACCAAATATTTTTCTTATTAAAAATTTATTGTAACTTGTTTTAAAAGAGATATAATCAAAATTATGAACGAATTTATCAATTACCAATCAGAAGATAATTATGCAATTATTACAATTAAAAACGGAAAAGCAAATGCAATTTCTCATGAAGTAATTGAAGGATTAAATGCAAGTTTAGACAAAGCTGAACAAGCTGATAAAGTTGTAATTTTAACAGGACAAACTGGAATTTTTTCTGCAGGTTTTGATTTAAAAGTGATGACCAAATCTGCTGATTCAGCAAAAGAATTAGTAACAAAAGGTGCTACTTTATCTTTAAGAATGTTGTCTTTTTCGAAACCAATAATTGTGGCTTGCTCTGGCCATGCAATTGCAAAAGGCGCCTTTTTATTATTGTCTTCAGATTATAGAATTGGAGTAGAGGGCGATTTTAAAATTGGATTAAATGAAGTGCAAATTGGTATGACAATGCATCATGCAGGAATTGCAATTGCAAAAGCACGTTTGTCTGAAGTGTATTTAAACAGAAGTGTAAATAATGGAGAAATTTACAATCCAAAACAAGCGATTCATGCAGGTTTTTTAGATATTATTGTTGCTGAAGATCATTTGTTGCCAACTGCAATTAAGGTTGCAGAGATGTTTGCAAAACTAAATAAAAAAGCACACGCAGAAACAAAATTAAAAGTTAGAAAACATCATTTACAAGATTTACAAAATGCTATTAAATTGGATTTGAAAGCTGATATTTCTTTAAACCCTTAATTTTTAGTCATTGCTGTGAAGGTAGGAGTCCATAAATAAGTAGGTTTAGATTTCTGGCTTCACAAGAATCACAAAGCCATACGTTTAATGTATGCTATAAGAAACGTAGTGTTGCTAAAAATTGGAAAAATAGCTTAGCCCCGATTGAAGCAATTGTTTGAGCTCTTTTTTATTCCTTTTTCAGGATAAAAAAAGCGAGTGCGAAAAGCGGGAAATAGCTTCTAAAATTAATGCTTTTCGAAAACCTTTATACCCGCTTTTACTTTAATATCTAAGTGATTTTTTCTTGGCGTTAAAGGACAAGAATATTTGTCATTGTACGCACAGTATGGGTTGTAAGTGTTATTGAAGTTTAATTGAATTGTTCCATCTTGTTTTTCATCTGTTGTCATTACATCCATATAACGTCCGCCGCCATAAGATTCTTCTCCACTTGTGTCATCTGTAAAAGGTAAAAACAAATAGTTCTTGTATTTTTCATCGCGTACATCATCTTGACTTTGGTAAATAGTTAACGCACAATTTTTTCCGTTTAAAGCGAAATTTAGTTTACCATATTCTTTGTACAAAGGTTTTCTATCTGTGGTAGTTGCCATTTTAAAAGTTGGTGCATTTTCTGTTTTTGTCAATTTTGCGGTAACAATAAATGAAGAATCTACAGGGAAGAAATCTAAACCTTTAAAACGCTTTAAATCCTTCTTTTTTAAAGGTGATTTTGAAGCGTCTTTATAGCTAGCATTTAATTCTTGTTGGTATGCTGTATCACCCATTAAAGGACGTTTATCTTGTGAATTACAAGAAATGAAAATTGATAAAATTGATAGAAAATATAGTTTCTTCATAGAACAAATGTATAAAATTAGTTGGTTGGTTTTTTAAGAATAAGAAATGTATCATCCATAACATTTCCTGTAAAAATAAGAGTATTAAAAGTGGCAGCAACAGTAGATGCAGACATTTTTGATCCATCTTCCATATAAATTTGTTTTATAGAATAATCACTTTTTCCTCTGTAATTTATTTTAATAATTTCTGATGGTGAAGTTTCTTTGTCTCCTTTTGCATAAGAAGCAAAGTGCATTAAATCTGGATGAGCACCAACCCATAAATTGTTTTCAGCATCAAATTCAATATTATCTACACCCGTTTTACAGTAAATATCTTCAATAAAAGTTAATGAGTTGTCTTTGTTTTTTTGATAGACTTTTATCAAAAATTTTCTTGGTGAAGCTACAAATAATAAGTTTCTTTTTTTGTCATAATTAATTCCATTTGCATAAGCAATTCCATCTGCAGCTTGTGTGTAGTTTTTTCCATCAAAATACACAACATCAGAAATTGCTAAACCTAGATAGTCTTCTGCTAAGCGTTGTATTCCGTCTTTATATTTATGGTCGTTTGTAAAATAAAAACTGTTTTCATTTAGCAAAACAATGTCATTTGGACTGAAAATTAATTCGTTTTTTAATGTTTTCTGATGTTTTAATTCTTGATTTATTAACTGAAAAATTTCGATAAATTCTCCTTCTTTTGTGTGATTTATTACTGCAACTGTATATGTACTATCTTTTTTGTATATGGAAATTCCATGTGGCGCAAAGGGTTTATTAAAGTTTTTTGTAAGGTGGATTGGTTTGTATCCTGAGTTTTTTAAATCGATAAAATACAAACCTCCAATTTCTTGTTTTGTGTTTGGGAATCTATTTCTTTTGGTAGAAGATACAATTGCAAAACTATCTATATTACTTATTGTAATATCTTCAGCGCCTGGTAAATTTATTTCTTTTAAAATTTCACCTTTAAAATTGTTTTCTATGGTTCTAAAAAATCCAGTTGAAATAAAAATATTGGCAACATAAAGAAGCAATAATATAAAAATAGCGTATAAAATTCTTTTTTTAAAATTCATGTTTACTTCTTTTTTATTTTAAGAATAACAACTTCATATTCCTTTTTAAAAGTTTCTTAAAATATTTATCGGTAACCAAAAATACAATATTCAAATATTTTATGTAGTTTTGAATCATTAATAAAAAGAAATGAGGAAAGTCATTATATATATAACCAAGCAATCGTGGATTTCACGAAAAAGTCGGTATGTTTATATGTTTTGATGTTATCAATATAAAATCAAGCTATTAAAAAAGTCCGACTTCACAGTCGGACTTTTTATTTTTAGTACAACTTCAATTCTAAAAAGAATTGAAGTTGTACTAATGCTGAACTTGTTTCAGTATCAAAACCAATAAAACCAAACCATGAAAAAACTATATAATAATTACATAAATACTTTTAGAGGCCTCTCTTCTGAAGTTTGGTGGCTGTCATTGATAACATTTATCAATAGATCTGGAACAATGGTAATTCCGTTTTTATCATTATATCTTACAAAAAGTTTAGATTTTTCATTAACAGATGTTGGTTGGATTATGTCTTTTTTTGGATTAGGATCTGTAGTTGGTACTTGGATCGGTGGAAAATTAACAGATAGAATAGGGTATTACAAAGTAATGTTTGTAAGTCTGGTTCTAACTGGAGTTCTATTTGTTTTACTTCAATATGTAACTACTTTTTATGGTTTTTGTACTGGTATTTTTTTGGTGATGTTGGCAGCAGATGCTTTTAGGCCAGCAATGTTTGTGGCTTTAAATGCGTATAGTAAACCAGAAAATAAAACACGTTCTGTAACTTTAATTCGTTTGGCAATTAACTTAGGTTTTTCTGCAGGACCCGCAATTGGAGGTTTAATAATTACAGGAATTGGCTATCAAGGATTATTTTGGACAGATGGTATTACTTGTGTTTTAGCCGCTTTTTTATTGCTACAAGTTTTACATCCAAAGAAAGTAAGAGTATTGGATGAAGTAAAAGTAGAAAACCCTATTTCTGCTTATGAAGACAAAGCTTTTTGGGTATTTTTTATAGCCATGTTTATTTTTGGCTTTGTATTCTTACAGTACTTTTCTACAATGCCTTTATTTTACAAAGATATTTGGCATTTGTCTGAATTTGAGATTGGTTTATTAATGGCTTTTAACGGGTTTTTTATTTTCCTTTTTGAAATGCCTTTAATAAAATGGTTAGAAGATTCTAAAAAGTCTAAAATAAAACTAATTGCTTTAGGATTGTTTTTGGTAGCTTTAAGTTTTGTGGTTTTAAATGCTGTTGGTTGGATTGGAATTTTAATTATTGGAATGTTGTTTATGACTATAGGGGAGATGATTGCTTTTCCGTTTTCCAATGCTTTTGCTGTAGAAAGAGCAAAAAAAGGAAATCAGGGAGAATACATGGCTTTGTATAGTATTTCTTTTTCTTTATCACACATTTTTAGCCACAATATTGGTATGCAAATGGTAGATGAATTTGGCTTTGAAACTACTTGGAATGCAATTGCCGTTTTTGCGATGTTTGGTGTTTTAATTTTATTTTTTCTGCTAAGAGTTTTAAAAAAAGAGAAAATAAATTAGACTATAAAACTAATAAACCATGAGTTCTTAATACAGATATTGGTTTAGAAAACCAGAAGAGTTCAAAATCTTCAAAATGGGTTTCAAAATCTGTTTTTAATTGTGAAAAAGAAAGTTGTTTTTCATTATTTGGTGATAGTTTTTCTAAAATTGATAAAAACCAATCGCCTTTTTCTTTATTCATTGATACTTGAAATGCGTCTGTTTTATCATGGAAAGTAAGTTTAAGAAAATGTCTTGTTTCTCCTCTTTTCGTTTTTGATGATTCAGAAACTAAAGGATAATTACCTAGCCAAACTATTTTTGCAGTTGGTTTTATATAGAAATTAACTTCATTTTCTAAACAGCTTTCTATAAAATTATAGGCAATTGTACTTGATGGAATTTTAAAATCAAACCAATCTTGTAAAGGGGTATCAAAACCTATTTCATGCATAAAATTGAATAACGATGTTTTTAAACCAATGCTAAATTTAGAATGATCAATACCTGTATTGTCTACAAAATCGATATCATTATTTGCAAAAGTAATGTCTTTGTAACTTGGTTTAATTCCGTATTCTGAAGGATTTAAACCAATAGGACTATGAGCTGTCAATGCAAATTGATGCCAAAACCCAGACTGTAAGACGCCAATTTCAAACAATTGTCTTACCATTTCTAAACTATCAATAGTTTCTTGTATCGTTTGTGTTGGATATCCATACATTAAATACGAGTGTACCATAATGTTGGCTTCTGTAAAATTGCGTGTTACTTGTGCAACTTGTTCTACAGTAACTCCTTTATCAATTAATTTTAATAATCTATCTGAGGCAACTTCTAAACCTCCTGAAATGGCAATGCAACCAGAAGCTTTTAGTAAAACACATAAATCGTTGGTGAAGTTTTTCTCGAACCTAATATTTGTCCACCAAGTAACAATTAGTTTTCGTTTTAAGATTTCAATTGCAAGTGATTTCATTAAAGAAGGAGGCGCAGCTTCATCAACAAAATGAAATCCGTTTTCGCCAGTTTGTGCAATCATTTCTTCCATTCTATCCACCAATAATTTTGCAGCAATTGGCTCATAGATTTTAATGTAATCTAAAGAAATATCACAAAAAGTACATTTTCCCCAATAGCAACCATGTGCCATTGTAAGTTTATTCCAACGTCCATCGCTCCATAAACTATGCATAGGATTTGCAATTTCTATGACAGAAATATAAGTATCTAACAATAAATCTGAGTAATCTGGTGTACCAACTTCGTGTTGTTTATAATCATTTTTAGAAGACAAATTATTGTAAACTACTTTGTTGTTTTCTAATAAAAAAGTTCGTTTTAATGTTTTTTCCTTCGGATTTAAAACGTGATTTATTAATAATTCTACTGGTAATTCTCCGTCATCTAAGGTAATAAAATCAAAGAAATCAAAAACCCGAATATCTGTAAGAGAACGTAATTCTGTATTGGGAAATCCACCTCCCATAGCAACTTTTATTTCCGGGAAATTAGATTTTATAAATTGAGCACATCTAAAAGCGCTGTATAAATTACCAGGAAAAGGAACCGAAAAACAAACTAATTTTGGTTGTGTTTTTTCTAATTGATTTTTAAGAATTTTTAAGGTAATTGTATCTATAAATGAAGGCTCATTATTTAAATTTTCATACAATTCGTTAAAAGAGTTTGCACTTCTTCCTAATTTCTCTGCATATCTACTAAAACCAAAATTTTCATCAATACAATCTACAATAAAATCAGATAAATCCTCTAAATATAAAGTGGCTAAATGCTTTGCTCTATCTTGCATTCCCATAGCACCAAAAGCATAATCTAATTCTTCTAAATGATCAAAACGAGAAGCTTGTGGAAGAAAATTATCTGTACAAATTTGTCTCGCTAAAGTTTCATTTTTTCCTTGTAAAAAAGCGATAATATTATCTAAAGTCTGTAAATAATCGTCTTTTAGAGTATATATTCTTTGGCTATTTTCTGTGTTTATTTTATCATTTTCAATTGCATATTCAAATAGTGCTGCAAAGGTTTTTTTAGAAAACAATTCTAAAATTACTTCAATCCCTAAATCCATTTGAAAAGCAGCAATGTTTTTAGTATTTAAAAAACCTTTTAAATAGGCAGTTGCAGGATAAGGAGTGTTTAATTGTGTAAAAGGTGGAGTAATAAGTAGGATGTCTTTCAAAAAAACTAATTTAAAATGAATGGTTGCAAAGGTAGTTGAAAAGTAGTTGAGCTTAGTAAATTAAAAACCCATCAAATTTGATGGGTTTTTAAAGTTGAATTATTAAATAAAATTTATTTTAATACAGAAAACTCAATACTAGAATCTGTAAAAACGGTATGTGTCTGTGTTTTGAAATCTTTCTCATCGGCTTTGTAAATATTGTCTACATACGTTTGCGGATTTAAGTCGATTAAAGGAAACCAAGTACTTTGAATTTGAATTTGCACTTTATGTCCTTTTTTAAAGGTGTGAAAAACATCCTGTAACTTTATATTTACATCCGTTTTCTTGTTTGCAGTAAATGGTTCTGGGAATTCAAAACTATTTCTAAAACGTCCACGTAAAACTTCACTTCTTACCATTAAATGATAATTGCTCATTTTTAAATGATCTTGTAATTTGTCGTTATTTTCTTCTGCATCAGAAGGATGAACATCAATCACTTTTACAATCCAATCTGCAGCTGTACCTGTTGTTGCTACTTTTAATTTTGCTAAAATATCCCCAGCTAACGTAAATTCTTGGGTTAAAACGTCGGTTTCAAAAACCAAAACATCGGGTCTTCTTGCAGCAAAACGTTGGTCATCTGTCATGTATTTTCTTGGAGTAAAAACAGTTTTAATATCTTCAGAATAGGGAACAGGACGTTTTATATCACTTATAAAATTTACTTTTTGTGTAAATTTTCCATTATGAGTCTTTTTTAATTCTTGGTTAGAATTCAAAAACCAATCTTCTTTTACAACATTCTTTGGTGGCCAAGCATCATATGATTTCCATTCTTTTTTTCCGGAATCAAAAACATAGGCTTCAGGTAAACCTGAATTTTTATCGCCTTTTCCTTTTAAGAAATGATTAAAGAATTTTGTTTCTACTTCTTTCTGAAATTTTAAAGAAATAGAATCTCCAAAATAATAATTTCCTACCGTATTTCTAACTCCAGAACTTGCCCATTTTCCATGATCCCAAGGGCCAAAAACCAATGTGTTGTAATTCTCTTTTCCATGTTTTTCAATGGCTTTATACGTTTCTAAGGGACCATATAAATCTTCTGCATCAAAGAAACCACCAACAACCATTGTTGCAACAGTAGCAGGTACTTTATCTAAATGTTGTATAATTCCTTTACTTTTCCATACAGAATCATAATTAGGATGTTCAACTATTTCTTTCCAGAAAAAGTCATCAATTCTATCTTTATTTTCAGTCGTTTTTACATCTAATTTATCATATTGAAAATATTCGGTCAAGTTTTTTAAAGGACCTTTATCTAAGAAAAATTGATATTGATCTTGCGTATTCATCTTCGGAAAAGAATACCAGGCAGAATCTGTTGGTGTGTCTTTATAGGTTCCGAATAAAGAAATTGCTCTAAAATAGCTTAATAAAAATGCGCCATTATGATGGAAGTCATCAAAGAAAAAATCACCAATACACGCTTGTGGAGAAGCTGCTTTTAAAGCAGGGTGTGCTTCAATAGAAGAAACTGTTGCGTAATGACCAGGATACGAAATTCCCCAAGTTCCAACATTTCCATTATTGTTTTCTACATTTTTAACCAACCAATCTATGGTGTCATAGGTGTCAGAAACTTCATCAGACTCCTTTTCTTTTTTATTAGGGATGTAGGCACGCATATTATCATACACACCTTCACTCATCCAACGTCCACGTACATCTTGATATACCACAATATTTCCCTCTTTCATTAAGTGAATATTCGGGCCAATTTTGGTTTTCATTTTTCCTTCTCCATAAGGTTTAGAACTATAAGGAGTTCTTTGCATTAAAATAGGATACGTTTTGTTTTTATCGTTTGGAGAATAAATGGTGGTATGCAGTTTCGTACCATCTCTCATGACAATATCAACTTCTTGTTTTGTGTAATTATCAATTACATAGGTATCTTTTATCTCTTCTTTTACAGAATTACAAGCCGTAAAAAGAAAAAGACTGAAAAGGATTAAAAGGACAAATTTTTTCATGGTAAAAAGTTGATTAGTTTCCGATAAAACTACGAAACAAAAAACAGTTGGTAAACATTCTTTTGTTAAAATGATTTTAATACTTTTATAATGGATTAAAACCGATACAATGAAGATTACATTTTTATCATTATTAATGATTACCCTACTTGGTTGTCAGTCTAACGATTTAGTAAAGAAAGATAAAGTCTCGAAAGATATTCAGCAATTAAAAACGTTTCCAAAGTTAGAAAAAGACAGGTATAATGTTGCTTTTTTAATTATGGATGGAACTTTCAATACAGAATTAACTGCACCTTATGATATTTTTCAGCACACTATTTTTAGAAATAACATTAAAGCAATGAATGTTATTACAGTTGCAAATACAGATAAACCAATTACTACTTTTGAAGGAATGCGGATTTTGCCAGATTATAATTACCTGAAAGACGCGTTACCTAAAATTGATATTTTTGTAATTCCTTCTGCAGAACATCATTTAGATTCTGATTTAGAAGATAGCGCTATGATTGACTTTGTGCAAAAAGTAGCCAAAGAGGCAACGTATATTACTTCGCATTGCGATGGCGCTTTTGTTTTAGCAAAGGCGGGATTATTAAAAGACAAAGTGGCTACTGCTTTTCCAAGTGATATTGATAAAATGAGAATAATGTTTCCTGATTTAGACATCAGAAAAAAGGTATTATTTGTACATGATGGAAAATATATTACTTCTGCTGGTGGTGCAAAGTCTTTTGAGGCAGCTTTGTATTTATGTGAGTTTTTATATGGAAAAGAGGTGGCAAAATCTTTAGCTGGAGGTTTGGTTATTGATTGGAATGTTGATACAGTTCCGCATTTAATTGTTGAGTAAATAGTGTTATTTCTTAGCACTGTCATTCAGAGTTTACGGAGCAATCTGTTTTTAATGATGAGGTAGCCACAGTTTACAAAAATGTAAACTTCACAATTACAAATAAAAAGATATAGCAAAAATCAGGAAATAGCTTGTAATAAGTATTTTAATCAATTAAAATTCTTGTATTTTTGCAAAATATGGAAGGCACAAAAAGACATCAACTAACAGACTGGTTACCAACTACAAACAAAGAAGTTAAAATTCGTGGTTGGGAAGAGCTAGACGTAATTTTGTTTAGTGGAGACGCTTATGTAGATCATCCGTCTTTTGGACCGGCTGTAATTGGTCGTATTTTAGAGAGTTATGGTTTGCGCGTGGCAATTGTGCCACAACCAAGTGTAAACGATAATCTTCAAGATTTTGAAAAATTAGGAAAACCTCGTTTATTTTTTGGAGCCACTGGTGGATGTATGGATCCAATGGTGAGTAATTATACGGCGAGTAAAAAGAGTAGAGATAAAGATGCATATACACCAAATGGAGATAAAGGTTTTAGACCCGATTATGCAACTTCCGTATATTCAAAAATATTAAAAGAAAAGTTTCCTGATGTTCCTGTTTTAATTGGAGGAATTGAAGCTTCTTTAAGACGTGTAACTCATTATGATTATTGGTCTGATAAATTACTGCCAACTATTTTAGAAACTTCTAAAGCAGATATGTTGGTGTATGGAATGGGAGAACAACCTTTGCGTGAAATTGTAGAATTAATGCAAAAAGGGGTTCCGTTTTCTAGTTTAAAAAACATTAAGCAAACAGCTGTTTTTATTGATCAAAAGGTTGAAAAATTACCAGTTGTAAATGACTGGGAAGATGTAACAATCAATTCTCATGACGCTTGTTTAAAAGATAAAAAAACATTTGCATCTAACTTTAAAGTGATAGAGCAAGAGTCTAATAAGCTAAAAGCAAGAAGAATTCTACAAGATGTTGAAGGAAAAACGTTGGTGATTAATCCGCCTTTTCCTACCATGACAGAAAAGGAAATTGATGGTTCTTTCGATTTGCCTTTTACACGTTTACCACACCCAAAATACGACAAACGTGGACCAATACCTGCGTTTGAAATGATAAAATTTTCTATCAACATTCACAGAGGATGTTTTGGTGGTTGTAGTTTTTGTACAATTTCTGCACACCAAGGAAAATTTATTGCGAGTAGAAGTCAAGAATCTGTTTTAAAAGAAATAGATAAAGTGGCAAATATGCCAGATTTTAAAGGCTATTTATCTGATATTGGTGGACCTTCGGCAAATATGTATCAGATGAAAGGAAAAGTACAATCTATCTGTGATAAATGTGTTGCACCAAGTTGTATTTCGCCTGTGATATGTTCTAATTTAGATACTTCTCACAAACCTTTAACGGAATTATATCAAGCAGTTGATAAACATCCGAAGATTAAAAAATCTTTTATTGGAAGTGGAATTAGACATGATATGTTAGTGCCTGAATTCAATAAAAATGCAGATCCAAAAGAATTAGATGCGTATACAGAAGAGGTAATGACAAAGCATGTTTCTGGACGATTAAAAGTGGCACCAGAACATACTTCTGATCCTGTTTTAAAGTTGATGCGTAAACCGTCTTTTAAATATTTCCATATGTTTAAAGAGCGTTTTGATAAGATAAATATTAAGAAAAAATTGAATCTTCAGTTGATTCCGTATTTTATTTCTAGTCACCCAGCAAGTGAGGTAGAAGATATGGCAAACTTAGCTGCAGAAACAAAAGATATGGGCTTTCAGTTAGAGCAAGTACAAGGTTTTACACCAACACCTATGACGGTGGCTACGGTAATTTATTACTCTGGTTTTCATCCTTATACTTTAAAACCAACCAGAACTCCGAAAACTAAAAAGGAGCGTGAAGACCAGCATAAATTTTTCTTTTGGTATAAAAAGGAAAATAAAGATTGGATTAAAAACACGCTAAATAAAGTTGGGAGACAAGATTTATTGCAAAAATTATTGCCAGAAAATAATTCTTGGAAAAAGAACAAAAATGCGAAAGAAGTAAAGAATACTTTTGATGATGCAGTTCCGGTTCCTTTTAATAAACGTAAAAAGAAAGTAAGTAGAGCTCCTAAAAGGAGAAGGTAGCTTTAGGTTAATACTAAAAACTTTAAGAAAAGATAGTCATCGTTGTAAAACGATGGCTTTTTTTTTGAATTCAACTCATTTTCTCATCTCCTTCTGATATTATTTTTTCCGTTTTTTAGAGTTTACTACTTCTTAAGAGCAATTATTATCAAGAACTAAAAGGTCATTACTATTTATCTTTCTCTATCCCTTCAAGTACTTATTAAAAAAAGCAATGGTTCTTTCCCAAGATAAACTTGCAGCTTCCTTGTCAAAACGCGGAGTGGTATTATTATGAAAACCATGATTTACATTTGGATAAAAATGCGCTTGATGTTGAATATTATTTTCTTTCAAAACTTTTTCAAAAGCAGGCCAACCCGCATTTACTCTTTTGTCTAATGCTGCATATTGTAATAATAAAGGGGCTTTTACCTTTTTAGCATCCTCATCAGAAGGTTGTCTTCCATAATAAGGAACAGCAGCTTTTAAATCAGGTACTTTTACGGCCATCATATTCGAAATCCATCCACCAAAACAAAACCCAACAACACCTACTTCTCCGTTACAATCTTTATGGTTTTTCAAAAATTCATAGGCAGCAATAAAATCTTCTAACATTTCATTTCTATCTCTTTTTTTCTGCATTGCTCTTCCTTCATCATCATTTCCTGGATAACCGCCTAAAGGAGAAAGTGCATCGGGTGCTAAAGTTACAAAACCTTCTAAAGCAGCTCTTCTGCCAACATCTTCAATATACGGATTTAAGCCTCTGTTTTCATGAACTACAATAATTCCTGGTAATTTATCTTTGTTATCTTTTGGAATTGAAAACAGCCCTTTTATAGCACCTCCACCTTTAGGTGAATTATATGTTATCATTTCAGATTTTAATCGTGGATCATCAGATTGAACCAAAATAGTATCAATATAATTGGGAGAAATAAAACTTAACAAAGCGGGTAATGTTATTGTTCCAACTGCAAATAAAGATAGTTTTTGAAGAAATTCTTTTCTATCCATTTTGTTGTGTGCATAATCATCATACAAATCAAATACTTCTTGACTAATGTCTTCTTTTGTCAGTTTTTTCATAATACCAAGTTTTAAAATTGTTGTTAACTAATTACTCATTAGCTAATTTAATAAAAAAAGGATAATATAAAATGTTAAGATTTTGAATTGATTTATTTACAGCAATCACAATATGGTGATTAAAAACGCAATATTATATCTCTTTTTTCTTTCTATGTTTTCCTCTCGGACCATCACCTTCATGAAGTACAATTTCGGAATGTAATAACTGAGCAGCTTCTGCAGAATCTTTCACTTTAGATGCACTTCGTGCTAACATTTCAGATTCAAACTCAGATAATGCACTTTTTCGTATTCCTGTTTCTCTCCATTGAGATAAAGGTTTACACCCTTTTAATATTCCTCTAGCTAATGATAACGCGTCTAGTAGTGCTTGATTAGCACCTTGTCCTTTAAACGGACTCATTGGGTGGGCTGCATCTCCTATTAGTGTAATTTTAGTTCCTTTTTCTAATAATTCAGGTGCTAATAACTTTCTATCATACACAGGATAACCAGAAATTTGAGCTTCTAGAGTTGCTTCTAAAATTTGTGGAATAGGATCGTGCCACTGAGTTCTTCTATACGCTTCTTCTTTTAACGCTTTTGCTCCTTTAGCGCTCAATTCCTTTGCTTCTTTTTCTGATAAAGGAAAGCTAAGTTGCCACATTACAGTATCTGAGTCATAAGGCATCATGTAGATGCGTTCATTTCCATTTGCAGTTTGAAATACGGTAGCAGAATCTAACAAAGAACTTTCAATATCTTTTAAATTCTTCAAAGGACAAATTCCTAAAATAACAATACAACCTAAGTAACGTAAAGGGGTAATGTCTTCGCCTATTAGGAGTTTTCTTACTGTACTTCTAACGCCATCTGCTCCAACTACAAGATCTGCTTTTGTGCTTTTTATTTGTTTATCTACCTCAAAATTTAACGTTACACCTTCTTCAGATTCTTTAAAACCTAATAATTGATGTCCCCATTTTACAGTGTTATCTCCACTGAGTTGTTCTAACAAAGCGAAGCGTAAAGACTGTCTTGCAATGTGTACATTTTTTCGTTTTGGTGATGCTTTTAAATCTGATCTTCCCCATTTTCTGATTCCCCATTCTCCAATTATTTTTCCATCAGTAGTATGAACTACGTGTCTGGTTGAAGTTACTCCTTCTTTCAAGGAGAGGATCCCAAATCCATTGAGTGCTTTACTTGCTTGTTGTAAAGTGAGTCCGTAACCTTGAGATCGAGCCTCAAAGCCACTATCTCGTTCATACAGCGTAAACGGAATTCCACGATGTAAACAAGCAACAGCAAGTGCTGTTCCTCCAATTCCGCCACCAATAATAGCAATGTGTGGGTAGTTTTCTTTATCAGGTAAAAGATGGTTTGCAGCGCCAACTAAACCAGCTCCTTTACAGTTTAAGCAGGTATACATTTGTCCCTTAGGACGAACAGGAACTGTTCCGTCGCAATTTGTTTTTTCATAGTACTCTAATGCAACTTGGTAGTTGAGGCGCGTTTTCTTTCGAATGCTCTTTTTTCTTTTACCGTTGCCTTTACAGCTTTGGCAAATAACCCAATTTTTATTCTCTACCTTTTCCACCTACCTTTTCTTTATTGTTTTTTTGCTCAGAAAAAAACGAAACTATTTCTTAACAGCAATCATCATATGAGGACTAAATGGTAATAAATATTCATCGTTTTGTGTGAGGTTTTGCAACGCTTTTAACGTTTTAGATTTCTTTTTATCTAACATGTTTGCAAAATATTCGTTGTCTAACCAAATCATTCCTTCAACAGCAAAAAGATTTATAAAGTTGAGGTTTTGCTCTAGAAATTCAGATTTTAATCCTTCTGGTTTATGATAAAAAGCATCCGCTAGTAAAAAAGGAAAATCCTTTGGTGCATCATGAATTCCTGTAGTAAGTTCTTCCTTACACATGTTAAAGAAGGAGTCTGCGTGAATCATTCCATTCATTAAACCAACTACAGTAGAAGCCGTTGCGTTAATTGCAAAGCCTAAAATAATTCCGCCTTTTTTAAGTACTCTTTTTGCCTCAATAATGGCAGCAACTCTATCTTCTCTTTTTTGTAAATGATATAAAGGCCCGTGTAAAATCACCAAGTCGGCAGCATCATTTTTATAAGGTAATTTTGTAGCTTCACCAATAGCCACAGAAAAAGGTTTTTTTAGTTTTTTTGCTCTTTTTTCAGCCAATTTAATATGCTTTAAAACAGGTTCTATTAAATGAACGTGATGTCCTTTGTTAGAAAGCCATTCAGAATATTTTCCTGTTCCTCCACCAACATCAATAATTGTGCTATTTGGTTTAGAAAGATGTTGTTCTATCAATTCTTTAATACGTTCAAACTCAAAAATCCCCATTCCTTTTTCAAGTCTAGTTTCTTCTGAAGCTTTGTTGTAAAAATTGTCTAATTCTTTACTGATAAGTTGTTTGTTTTTCACTTTAAGTATTTAAAAAGATAAAAGTACTTAAATAAAAGTGAAAATAGATTCCTGCTTTTGCTAGAGTGAAAAAAAGGATTGTAAAGAAATGAACGTTTAGTAAATCCCAAAAGATATACTAAACGTTCATTTCTTAAAACCAAACAATAAAAATTATGTGTCAGTTTTTATTTATTTCTGACCTTTTTTAAACCCATAGAGGTTTTGATGTATAAAATCAGTTGGGAATTTATCATCGCCTTTAAAACCAATTTCTATAGTTCCGCTATCTTCTGGTACGTAATCTGTTTTAAAAATATAATCCCAAAGACTTAAGCTAATTCCATAATTCATACCATATTTTCCTTCTGGTAATACATATGCATGATGATATAAATGCATTACAGGGTTATTTATTACATATTTAAATATTCCCCAAGTAATTTTAATATTGGCATGATTAAAGTGACCGATAGTAATGGAAATAAAGTGAACAATATAGGCTTGTTCAGGCTCAAAACCACCAAGAATCATAACTCCAAAAGTTTTTAGAGGTTTGTAAAAGATGTTTTCCATCCAATGGTATCTTAGATGTGCAGCAAAGCCCATTTCTTTCACACTGTGATGTACTTTATGAAATTTCCACAAGAAAGAATATTTATGCAATAATACATGTGTAAACCATTGTACAAAATCAAGAACGATGAAGAAAACAAGTAATTGTAACCAAGGAGCCCAATGTGAAATATCTATAATAGCTAAACTTTTTGCTGTGACATTAAATTCACCAAATAACAAACCTAAAATTTCATAAACCCCACTAATTACAATTGAGAAAATGAAAAAATTGAAAAACATATAAAAGGCATCCAACCAAAAATCACGCCTAAAAATAGACTGATTCTTTCTCCAAGGGAAAGCGATTTCTAAACCCCAAACAAAAAGAGAAATAACAATAAGGCCCCAAAAATAATTTGTGTACCAAGGCACTTCAAAAATTATAGATTTCCATGTCCAATCTACTGTTCCAAAAAAAGCATTTTTAAATGCATCTAAATAATTTTCCATTTTCTTTAATTTTTAATTCTCTAATTTATACCAATCAATATCTTTTAAAATCATGCGCCTTCCTTTTGCTATAGGTGGGTAATTTGCAACTAAATAGTTTACGATAACTTCTTGATTACCTCCTAAATCCCATAGGTTTTGCGTTTTTTGCATCCATTTAATTGTTTCATTCCAGCGCTCAGCATTCATTCTATTTTGTGTTACTAATTTTGCTGAATGACAATTCGTGCAATTGTTAACAACGGTCATTAAGCCTTCTGCATCTAGTAAGCCTGTTCTTATATGTACACCGTTTTCTATTTTATCTTCATCTTCAATTATATCACTATAAATAATAGCCGTTTTTTTAGTCTCAAAAATTGATAATGTGGGGTCGTATACAGTCAAAATTAGTAAAACAGAAGCTATTAATGAAAAAAATAGCGCTAAATAAGCTTTTCTTTCTGCTTTTTTAATTTTTTTTTGAAACTCTTTATCCTCAATCATTAGATAACTTTTACAGCAATTCTATGACATGCATTATTTAAATATCCTTTAGGATTCCAGCCAGGTAATAGCATTGGTTGTGCAACATTATTTGTATCTGTAGCTCTTGCCCAAACTTCATAATATCCTGATTTAGGAAAATTTATTGAAGCAGAAAAATGCTGCCACGCTAAACGATTTATAGGATTTTCTACAGAACAAGTAGTCCATGTAGCGCCAAAATCTATAGAATATTCCATTTTTTTAACCTCTAATTCTCCAGCCCATGCATGACCTCTAATCTTTAGCGCTTTTCCTTCGTTAATGGTAGCTCCTGTTTTAGGATATGTAATTAATGATTTTACTGGCATCGATTCTATAATGCACATGTCTTCATCTTTTACTTTTTCACCTGGAGCAACAGGATTACATGGAATGCGATAAGCCGTTCCAGTCATTTTTGTACCATCATGAATTTTATTTCGAATACTTATTCTATTTACCCATTTTCCAGAAACTGATGCTGGCCAACCACCTGCAACTAAGCGTAAAGGATATCCATGAATTAGCGGAATATCTTTGCCATTCATTTGAAAAGCTAAAATAGTTTCGTCTTGCAATGCTTTTGGCATTGGACAACCTCTAGAAATAGGTTCTTTACTAGGATCTCCACTTAAATGAGTATCTGCTGAATGGTATCCAATATATACAGCATCACTTTTTATACCTGCATCTTCTAGTACATCTTTTAAACGAACACCAGTCCAAGATGCACAATGTACAGCACCAATAGTCCATTGATTTCCTTTTGCTGGTGGATCAAATTCACTTCTACCATTCCCTCCACATTCTAGTGTTAATTGATACGTATGGTGTTTAAATTTTGATTTTAAATCAGCAAGTGAATATGTTTTTTTATTGGTAACAGCTTCTCCATCAATAATAAGTTTCCATTCCTTTGGGTTAATTTCTTCAGGAGTCTTACCATTGTTTCTAATAAACATTGATGCGTTGGGTGTAATTTTATCATCCAGCAAATGAGCTTGCGCTTCAATATTCCAAGGCTTGTCATTTAATACAACCATTCCTTTGTTCTTGTTGAACATTTTAAAAGGATCTGGATCTTGTAATGCTAAAGGAGTATAACCGTCAAGCATTTTAGAACCAAAAACAAGCTCTGTTCCTATAAGTGCGGTAAATGAACTCAATACTGAGTTTTTTATAAAGTTCCTTCTTTTCAAAATAATAAAATTATAAGTGTATATAAATTGTTGAACAATTTACAGCTATTAACTTTTTTTATGTGTAACTTATGTTACATAAAAATAAAAAATATTTTTTTAATATTACATAATTATTAAAATATTAACTTATGAGTTTAATGAAAAAAGATTATGAAACTAGTTTTACTGGTTGGTCGTTTATATTGGCAGCTGTTTTGCTATGGTTTGGTTGGGCGTTATCGTCTCATCATATTGGTGAATATATAGTTGCTTCAGATTTCCCTAAAATAGGAGAGAACGTTTGGTACTGGATATGGATGTATCGTATTCATATTTTTGGTTGGGTTACTATGGGTATTTCAATGTTTGCATTGATGTCTATGACTACAGGTAAACCTTATCGAGTAGTTGTGCTTTCTGGTATAGGAATGATTGTAGTTGGTACTTTTACTTTGGCTATTGCCAACGCCTATTTTTACAATTTTGGTGCTTGGGGTGTTGGACAAACAGCCGGAATGACTGCAGCTGAAATTACTGAATTTATGGATAGTATTTTATTTACAAACCAGTATGTTACTTGTTTTATACGTTTTGGACGTATTTTCTCTGGTGTTGGATTAATACTGTTAGGGTATGCTTTTATTAAATGGAAAATGTTTAGTGCTTGGTTAGGTTGGTTTACAATGTTGCTAGGTTTTATAGCAATGGGTATTATTATATCTATTCCAGATAATTATGAAATTTACAAGCCTGTATTCCATGTTAAAGCTATTTGGTTGTTAACAATGGGTATTGTATTATTATCGAAAGGAATTCATTTACCAAAAGCGAAATCTTAAATTTTATATTTATTCTAATTTAGAAAAAGGGTTTTCTTAAATCTTTTTTCTAAATTATTTTAAGGTAATGTGAGTTGATGAAGTAAAGGTTTATCCACAAACCTTAAAATCTTCTCTCTCTTGAATTTCGCCAACCAAGTTTCCTTCTTTATTAATTACAAAACCACAACAATCTATAAATTCTTGTACACTTACAATAACAGTTTTCAAATAAAGAATAATTAAATAAATGATATTCATAGAAACTACTTACAGAACATTTAGTGGGACAAAAAAAATTATAGAAGTACGACAAAAAAAACAAACACAGTGGGTTATTTATAAAGATGACAGCCCTTCCTATTTTGTTGATTTATACGATTTAGAAAAAGAATCAAACAGTATGATGAATAGCTTAGTTTTATGTGCAAAGAGATCTATCAAAGAAGTTTTAGAGCTTATTAATAAAAAGAATAACATTAACTTATCTGTGCCTAAAATTTCTCGTTTAGGTTTTAAAAAGAAAATAAAATCTGAATTAATAGAGTTAGACCTAGGGCCCATTCCAGAAAAATGGTTAGCTTATTCTTTATGAAACATCAGAATATGAACGCCATTTTTTTATGGTTTTCATTAATCTTTCCGTCATTACTAAGAATGAAGCATTCTTTTTGTCTTAAGAGCTTACTTCTTCCCCCCATTTCTTTGTAATGACTTTTTTTAGTCAATACAAGAAAAACACGCGTATTTATTGCCAATAAAACTCTTATGGTGTGCTGTTTTTTTAATCTTCACATTACAAATGCATTGCTATTCTATGTATAGTTATAGAAACTAGAAGGCATGAAGAAAACTCAATTTAAAATTTATATTTTACAGTTACTTAAAATGAAGTTTTGCCTAATCTTGGGATAGTGAATGTCTTTATTAAAGAAATTAATATTCCTATGGTTTAGGTTGTAATTTTAAGAGAAGATACCTTTACGCCATCTGAAAGTTACATCAAGTAAATACTGTTTTCTAAATGTCTAATACTTATATTATTTGTAACGGATTTTTTGCTGACTTATTTACCGGAGTAGACCATAAGTATAGATAACAGACCTTAAAACTATCCTTATGATTATTACAATATCTAGAAAAGGTATTTACGTTAAAAGATATCACTCACATATTATTTCAAATGTAAAAGACTAACGTGAAGGTTGTGTATTAATTAAATTTTACACTAGTTAAAAATAAATATTTGGTTTAGTAATACTCTATTTCTCGTTCTAAGACGGATGTTGGAATATTGTTCTTATAATCAATATGTATACCCCAATTACTTTCTTTATCAAAGGTCTATTTAAAGGTCTTTTTTCTTTCTAAAGTTCCATCTGAATTATAAATATCAGGTTCAAGTTTATTGTCTTTCTCGTCCAGTTTATAAATTACTCTACACATAATTGATCTGAGGCTAACCCTTTCAATTATATTGCCTCTTTTATCACGTTTGTAAATTGTTTTTCCGCTTAAAACTCCATCTAAATTATAATAAATGGAATGAATTAAATTTCCTTTATCGTCCAGGTTATAATTTTTTTTTCCATAGTATTGTTTCACCTAATTCATAAGAATCGACTTCAATTAGATTGCTATTATTGGTAAAATTTCTTGAAGGTTCATCGTCAAAACTATTATCAAAACCAACACTTCCCTTTTTGATAAAATCAAGTTTATTAACAGCTTCATAGAAAGGTGTTTTTAAATTCTGCAATAGTCACAAATTACTATTAAATAGCGCCGAAGTTATACTTAGAATTCCCCGCTCGTATACAAACCATATGACAAAAATCATTTTATATATCTATCATAAAATTTATTTTTGTTTAAAAATAAATTGCAAATAATAGTGGAAAACATTTCTATAGAATTTACACACACATTTTGTAATACTAAAAGTATTAACATAAAACACAGTTAAGTTCTAAATGGAAAAATTGGCATTTTAAAATCTGCCTTTTTTTCAAGCAACATTGTTTTAAGCTACAAATAGAAACATATTATTAAACATGAAGAAGCTATTATTACTTGTATCATGTCTATTATTACTTGTATCATGCAGTGATAATATAGTAATTGAAAATAATCAATTAGATTGTGATTGGATACATCAAAAATACTCCCAATTAATATTAGATGAAGCGATTAGCAATGGCTATATAATTGGTGATTCATTAAACATAAATACAACAGATATATTTTTACCTGGATTTTTTGAGATAACTTATGATGATAATATCAGGATATTTATTGAAGCAATACAGCTTTACTCATATCAGTATAATAAAGACCTAGAACAATCAAATTGTAAGTAATGAAACATTGAGAAGGAGCTCTCAACAATGCCTTCATTACATATGTTATCAACATTTTAGGTTACTACCTTTTGCACCCAAAAGAGATAATACCCAAATTCACAAAAGATTTAAGTCTTGAAAAAAGAAAAAAAAGTTGCTTACTAAATATTTTTTTTATTAAAAAGGAACAGAAAGAATACGGGTGTAATCGCAACTATACTACTGATTCAATCTGTAGGTAAAATAATAGGCATATTTGTAGCTTTTACAAATATTAGTGCATTAGATGATGCATTGCATTCAATAAAATAAATGCTATGAAAAACAACTTGAATAATCCGAAATAAATTTATTTAATATCCTTACCATATTTTCGGAAATGTGAAGTATGATAAGGATATTATTTATATGATGAAATTAAGATATATAACTTATAAGTTCTGAAGCTACATATTCCTCCTATATTGTCCACCAACTTTAAACAAAGCTTCAGTTATCTGCCCTAAAGAACAGACTTTGGTTGCTTCCATTAATTTGTCAAATAAATTTTCATTCTGAATAGCAGCTTCTTGTAAAATTACAAGCTGCTTTTCAACCTTTTCAAGATTCGCGGTATTCAGCAACTCTTTGGTTTTTATTTGATATTGTTTTTCTTCTTCTGTTGCGCGAATAACTTCTTCTGGCTGAACTGTTGGCGATCCTTTAGAACTTAAAAAAGTATTGACACCAATAATAGGAAATTCTCCATTGTGTTTCAGTGTCTCATAATACATGCTTTCTTCCTGTATTTTAGAGCGTTGATACATGGTTTCCATTGCGCCTAAAACACCACCGCGTTCCGTAATTCTATCGAATTCTAATAAAACTGCTTCTTCAACTAAATCGGTTAATTCTTCAATTATAAAAGCACCTTGTATCGGGTTTTCATTTTTTGTTAATCCTAACTCTTTGTTAATAATCAACTGAATAGCCATGGCTCTTCTTACAGATTCTTCCGTTGGCGTTGTAATGGCTTCATCATACGCATTTGTATGTAAAGAATTACAGTTATCGTTAATCGCATATAAAGCTTGCAGCGTAGTTCTAATATCATTAAAGTCAATTTCTTGCGCGTGTAAAGAGCGTCCAGAAGTCTGAATATGATACTTTAACATTTGTGCCCTTGGGTTTGCGCCGTACTTGTTTTTCATCGCTTTTGCCCAAATTTTACGAGCAACTCTACCAATTACAGAATATTCTGCGTCAATTCCGTTTGAAAAGAAAAAAGACAAGTTTGGACCAAATTTATTAATGTCCATTCCACGACTTAAATAATACTCAACATACGTAAAACCGTTAGACAATGTTAATGCCAATTGTGTAATTGGGTTAGCACCAGCTTCAGCAATATGATATCCAGAAATAGAAACCGAATAAAAATTTCTTACTTGTTTTTCAATAAAATACTCTTGAACATCACCCATTAAACGAAGTGCAAATTCCGTAGAAAAAATACAGGTATTTTGAGCTTGATCTTCTTTTAAAATATCTGCTTGTACAGTTCCTCTAACTTGAGTTAAAGTTGCTGTTTTTATTTGTTGATATACTTCTGAAGGTAAAATCATATCTCCAGTTAAACCTAAAAGCATCAAGCCTAAACCATTATTTCCTTCAGGTAATTCCCCTTGATAAACAGGTCTTTCTAAACCTTTATCATCATAAATTTCCTTGAATTTTGCTTCAACTTGTTTCTCTAATTTGTTTTCTGTAATGTATTTCTCACAATTCTGATCGATGGCTGCATTCATAAAGAATCCTAACAACATAGGTGCTGGTCCGTTTATGGTCATAGAAACCGAAGTCATATGATGACTTAAATCAAACCCAGAATATAATTTTTTAGCATCATCTAAACAGCAAATTGAAACTCCTGCATTTCCAATTTTACCATAAACATCTGGTCTGCGTCCCGGGTCATTTCCGTATAAAGTAACAGAATCAAAAGCCGTTGAAAGACGTTTTGCGTCCATCCCTAAACTTACATAATGAAATCTGCGATTCGTTCTTTCTGGTCCACCTTCACCAGCAAACATTCTGGTTGGGTCTTCACCGGTTCTTTTAAAGGGATACAATCCTGCTGTGTAAGGAAATTCTCCAGGAACGTTTTCTTGTAAATTCCAACGTAATAAATCTCCCCAAGCTTGATACTTCGGTAAACTTATTTTAGGCACTTGTGTGTGTGACAGCGACTCACTGTGTGTTTCTATCTTTATTTCTTTATCACGAACTTTAAACGTGTAAATAGGGTCTTTGTATTTCTGAACTTTTTCTTCCCAGTTTAAAATAACTTCCCAGTTATACGGGTTTAAATTCAGTTTTATTTTTTCAAATTGCGCAAAAAGCAACTTTAAAAACTCTTTGTCACCTTCAGGGATTTCGAGAGCGAAAATTTCATCAGAATTTAATCCTGATTTTATAAGGAGAGATGGCTTTGTTTCTTGCAATGATGAATTGCTTTCGTTTTCAGTTAACGATAAAATTGTTTGATAAACGCCATATAATTTTTGAGCAACAACAACTTGTTCATTAACTTTTTGATCATAGCCTCTATTGCTTTCTGCAATTTCAGATAAATAACGAACTCTTGCAGGCGGAATTACAAATATCTTTTCAGACATTTCTTTTGTAATTTCCATAGTAGATTTTAAATCTATACCTGTTTTTTCAACCAATTTATCCATAATACTTTTATACAAAGTATTCATTCCTGGATCATTAAATTGAGATGCAATTGTACCATATACAGGTAAATCATCTTGATGAATATGCCACAGATTATTGTTACGCATATATTGCTTTTTCACATCTCTAACAGCATCTAAAGCACCTCTCTTATCAAATTTATTGATGGCAACCAAATCAGCATAATCAAGCATGTCAATCTTTTCTAATTGCGTTGCGGCTCCAAATTCAGGAGTCATTACATACAAAGAAGTATCAGAATGTTCTATAATTTCTGTGTCGGATTGGCCAATTCCTGAGGTTTCTAAAATAATTAAGTCAAATTCAGCAGCTTTTAAAACTTGTACCGCTTCGTTTACATACTTAGACAATGCTAAATTAGATTGACGCGTTGCTAAAGAACGCATATAAACACGAGGATTATTAATGGCATTCATACGAATTCTATCTCCTAAGAGTGCACCACCTGTTTTTCTTTTTGATGGATCAACAGAAATTAAACCAATCGTTTTTTCTGGAAAATCAATTAAAAAACGACGGACTAATTCATCAACTAAAGAAGATTTTCCTGCACCACCAGTTCCTGTAATTCCTAAAACAGGCGTTTTAGAATCTTTATTTTTAGTATGAATCTTCTCTAAAGTCTCTTTTGCTACTTCAGGGAAATTTTCTGCAGAAGAAATGACTCTTGCAATGCTTCCAATTTCTTTTTTTGATAAATCATCTAGAGAAACGTTTAGTTTATCTCCAAGAGCAAAATCAGATATGGATACTAAATCATTAATCATTCCCTGCAAACCAAGTGCACGACCATCATCAGGAGAATAAATTCTTGTAATTCCATACGCCATTAATTCTTTGATTTCTTCTGGAAGAATGACACCACCACCACCACCAAAAATTTTGATGTGAGTTGCACCTTTTTCTTGCAATAAATCATACATATATTTAAAGTATTCATTATGACCACCTTGGTAAGAAGTAATTGCAATAGCATTTACATCTTCTTGAATGGCACAATTTACCACTTCTTCTACGCTTCGGTCATGACCTAAATGAATGACTTCAACTCCTGTAGATTGTATAATTCTACGCATAATATTTATAGCAGCATCATGGCCATCAAACAGCGCAGCAGCAGTTACAATACGTACTTTATATTTAGGTTTGTAAGTTTTTATTTGTTCCATTCGTAATAAATGTTTGATTTTAGGCTTGCAATTTACGAAAATCTTAAAAAAAAATGCAAATCTTTATCGGTTTATAAATATACTTATCACAAAAGAAATATATTTGTAAGACGAATACTTTCTAAATTTTTGATATGACTTTTAAAGAACAAGTTCAACAAGGAATTCCAGCTATTTTACCCAATAAAATTACCTATGATTTATCAATAAATCATGCGCCAAAACGAAAAGATATTTTATCTGCTGATGAAAAAAAGTTAGCGTTAAGAAATGCATTGCGTTATTTCGATAAAAAACATCATGAAGTTTTATTGCCTGAATTTACAGAAGAGTTAGAAAAATATGGACGAATTTATATGTATCGTTTTCGTCCAGATTACAAAATGTTTGCAAGAGATATTAATGAATATCCTGGAAAATCTGAACAAGCGAAATCTATTATGTTAATGATTCAGAATAATTTGGATTATGCAGTTGCGCAACATCCACATGAATTGATAACTTATGGAGGAAATGGAGCCGTTTTTCAGAATTGGGCACAATATTTATTAACAATGCAGTATTTATCAGAAATGACAAATAAGCAAACGTTAACAATGTATTCTGGGCATCCAATGGGGTTATTTCCATCCAATAAAAATGCACCAAGAGTTGTAGTAACAAACGGAATGGTAATTCCTAATTACTCAAAGCCAGATGATTGGGAAAAAATGAATGCTTTAGGAGTTTCTCAATATGGACAAATGACTGCAGGAAGTTACATGTATATTGGTCCGCAAGGAATTGTTCATGGAACAACAATTACAGTTTTAAACGGATTTAGAAAAATTAAAAAAGAACCAAAAGGAAATTTATTTGTAACCTCTGGTTTAGGAGGAATGTCTGGAGCACAACCAAAAGCAGGTAATATTGCAGGTTGCATTACTGTATGTTCTGAGGTAAATCCTAAAATTACACAACTTCGATTAGATCAAGGTTGGATTGATGAAAAAATCACTGATTTAGATAAATTAGCTGCTAGAGTAAAATTAGCAAAAGAGCATAAAGAAACTGTTTCTATTGCTTATTTAGGAAACATTGTTGATGTTTGGGAGAAGTTTGATACAGAAAATATCTTTATTGATTTAGGAAGTGACCAAACCTCGTTGCATAATCCTTGGGCGGGAGGGTATTATCCCGCTGATATTTCTTTTGAAGAATCAAATATAATGATGGCTGAAAATCCGGAATTATTTAAAGAAAAAGTTCAGAAAACGCTAAGAAGACATGCTTCTGCAATTAATAAACATACAGCAAAAGGAACCTATTTTTTCGATTATGGAAATGCTTTTCTATTAGAAGCAAGTAGAGCAGGAGCAGATATAATGTCCGAAAATAAGATTGATTTTAAATACAATAGTTACGTACAAGACATAATGGGACCCATGTGTTTTGATTATGGTTTTGGTCCTTTTAGATGGGTTTGTGCTTCTGGAAATCCTGAGGATTTAGCAAAAACTGATAAAATTGCTTGTGAAGTTTTAGAGAAAATTAAAAAGCATTCACCTAAAGAAATTCAGCAACAAATGACTGATAATATTCAATGGATAAAAGGCGCTCAAGAAAATAAATTGGTTGTTGGTTCTCAAGCAAGAATTTTATATGCAGATGCAGAAGGAAGAATGAAAATTGCAAAAGCATTTAATAAAGCCATTAAAAAAGGTGAAATTGGTTTAGTAGTTTTGGGTAGAGATCATCATGATGTTTCAGGTACAGATTCACCTTACAGAGAAACATCAAATATTTATGATGGTTCTAAGTTTACAGCAGATATGGCAATTCAGAATGTAATTGGAGATAGTTTTAGAGGAGCAACTTGGGTTTCTATTCATAATGGTGGTGGCGTTGGTTGGGGAGAAGTTATTAACGGAGGGTTTGGCATGCTTCTTGATGGTTCTAAAGCAGCATCAAAACGTTTAGAATCAATGCTTTTCTGGGATGTAAACAACGGAATTTCAAGGAGAAGTTGGGCAAGAAATAAAGAAGCAATGTTTGCTATTAAAAGAGCAATGAAAGCGGAGAAAAACTTGCAAGTAACACTTCCTAATTTAGTTGATGATGCTTTAATTAATTCAATAATTTAAATAGATCTATTATGAAAAAGTTAGTAATGTTGGTTTTTGGTATGATTTTAATCACTTCTTGTAGCGCTATAAAAGTAGCTACAGATTATGATTCTAAAGCAGATTTTAACAAATACAAAACTTTTGCATTTTATAAAACAGGAATTGATAAAGCAGAAATTTCTGACTTAGATAAAAAACGAGTTTTAAGAGCTATAGAAAGTGAATTAGTAGCAAAAGGATTTACAAAATCTGATACCCCAGATATGTTAGTAAGTATTTTTACAAAATCTAGAGAGAAAGTAAACATCAACCAAAATAGAAATTTTGGTTATTCTTTTGGTTTTGGCTGGAATCCATTTATGTATGGAAATATGAATACCGTAAATGTTTCTCAATATACAGAAGGAACTTTATTTATTGATTTTATTGATAAAGAAAAGAAAGAATTAGTTTGGCAGGGAATTGGAACTGGTGCTTTAAAAATTCAAAACAGAGAAAAGAAAGAAGCAAGAATTAAAGAGTTTGTAAAGGAAATTATTTCAAGATTTCCTCCAGGTCAAGAAGAAAAGTAAAAGTTAAAAAGCGTTCTTATGAACGCTTTTTTTATGAATTAAAAAACTATTTTTGTAAAGTGTATAATAAAAGAATAGCATTAGAAAAAGATGATTATTATCTGAACGAACAAGGTTTTCGTGTTTTTACAGAAAAATATCATTTAAAAAGAGGGCATTGTTGCAAAAGTGGTTGTAAACATTGTCCTTATGGTTATGATAAAAAAACAGATAGTTTTAAATAAAATTGTGACGTATCAATAAAAAAGGGTTCAAAGAGTCAAAGGATAGATTAAAAAAATGATAAAAAGAATTTTAGTATTCGTTATTGCAATTCAGTTTGCTGGTTGTGCAGAGTTACAGAAAGTAGTTAGTCAATTACCAAGTGGCGGGGCTTTAAGTCAAGAGCAAATTGGAAATGGATTAAGACAAGCTTTAGATAACGGAATTAAAAATCAGGTTTCTAAATTAACGGCTTCAAATGGTTTTTATAAAAATGAAATGGTAAAAATTTTATTGCCAGAAGAATTACAAACTTTAGATAAAGGTTTGCGTAAAATTGGTTTAGGTAATTTGGCAGATGAAGGTATAAAAGTTTTAAATAGAGCAGCAGAAGATGCGGTTAAAACTGCAACTCCAATATTTGTAAATGCTGTAAAAAACATGTCTTTTAATGATGCTAAAAACATACTTTTAGGTGATGAAAATGCAGTAACAAAATATTTAAAAAATAAAACTTCAACAGCATTATATAGTGAGTTTACACCGGTCATTAAAAATTCATTTGGTAAAGTTGGTGCAGATAAAGTATGGTTAAACTTAATTAGCAAGTACAATTCTATTCCTTTTGTAACAAAAGTAAATCCAGATTTAACAGATTACGTTACAAACCAAGCTTTAAAAGGGGTGTTTACAATGATTGAAGTTGAAGAAAAAGGAATTAGAGAAAAGGCAGGTTTAAGAAACACTGCTTTATTGAAGCAAGTTTTTGCATTGCAAGATAATAAGTAAAACATGTGTTTTTAGAAATAATAGAACCTGCATTTTATCATGTAGGTTTTTTTTGTCTATTTATTTTTAGATTATATAAATAAATTGTGTATATTTAAGTGTTTTATAACCCTAATTATGTCACGTTTAAATCAACTACACAGCTACAAAAAACATCTTGAAGATAGATATAATAGACTTTTAGAAAAGTCGAATGACTATCGTTTTGTAGATGAGTCTATAAGTGACTTTGCTGCTTATAAAGCGATGAAAGTTTTAAGTAAACTAAATAAAGTTAATTATTTAGATAGAGAACTTCCTGTATAGTAATTATGTCTTTCTTTTAAATTCTGAAGATTATTAAGTGCATTTTAAGTTTTTTGTATTGTTTCTGTATAGGTGCCTTTTAACTTTTTGATGGAAAGAAGAAGTAGATTTGTTGAAATTAGTTAATCAACAAATCACTCTATATGCGTTATTCTTTATTTCTATTGCTATTCAGTATTTTTTCATTTAGTCAAACTGTTGAAGATGATTTTGAAGGAAATGGTACCATTAGTTCATGGTTTGGAGATGATTGTGGTATCTCAACTGAGTCTTCAAATCTATATAAAGAAGGAATTAATACTTCGAATACCGTTTTAAAATATTCAGATACTGGAGAAGCTTATGCAAATGTTAGATTTGATGTTCCTATCAATTTTAATTTATCTGATGATTATACTTTTTCTTTAAAAATATATGTTCCTTCAAATGATATTACAGGAACAGAAACAAATCAAATTTCTTTGAAATTACAAGATGGAAAAATTGGTGCTCCTTGGTCTACACAAAGTGAAATAATTAAACCTCTTGTTCTTAATGAATGGCAAACAATTACTTTCGATTTTAAAAATGACAACTATATTAATTTAGATTCAGGTTCAATAGCACCAACATCTAGAAATGACTTTAATAGAGTAGTAATACAATTAAATGGAGAAAATAATTCCAGCAACATTATTGCTTATATAGATGATGTTCTATATGATGGAATACTTAGTGAGGAAGATAATAATTCTAGTTCAGATTCAATATTTAATAATTTAGTTTGGTCAGATGAATTTGATGGAAATGGGGCGATAGATTCTAGTAAATGGTTTCATCAAACGCAATTACCAAATGGAGGAAGTTGGTATAATGGCGAAGTTCAGCATTATACAGATAGAATAGAAAACACTTTTAAGGACAATGGTATTTTAAACATTGAAGCAAAAAAAGAATCCTACAGAAATCAAGGAGTGACAAAAGAATATACATCAGCAAGATTAAATTCAAAGTTTGCTTTTAAATATGGACGTATAGAAGTAAAAGCAAAATTACCAACAGGAGTTGGAACTTGGCCAGCAATTTGGACACTGGGTAAAAATATTAATGAACCTGGAGGGTATTGGTCAAGTGAATTTGGTACTGCTAATTGGCCAGCATGTGGAGAAATTGATATTATGGAACATTGGGGAAGTAATCAAAATGTTGTTCAAAGTGCAATGCATACACCTTCTAGTTATGGAGGAACAGTAAATCATGGAGGGCAAACTATTGCTACAGCATCTAGTGCTTTTCATGTGTATAGTTTAGATTGGTCATCAGAAAAAATGGTTTTTAAAGTTGATGGGGTTACTCATTATATATACAATCCAGAAAATAAAGACGCAAGTACTTGGCCTTTTGATGCAGAACAATATTTGTTATTAAATGTTGCCATTCAGCCTAGCATAGCAAGTTCTTATACAGCAGATGCTATGGAAATAGATTATGTACGCGTGTATCAAGAGTCTACGGCATCTTCTACTAGCTCTAATTTAGAGGAAGTGAGTATTTATCCAAACCCTATAAACGATAAATTAACAATAAAAATTCCAAGTTTATTTGTTGGAGCTAAGGCAACAATTTATAACCTTACAGGAAGTAGGGTGAAAACTTTTTTTATAGACCAAAAGACGAAGGCTATCGATTTTTCTAGTTTTAAAAAAGGTGTTTATTTTTTAAAGTTAGAAGGTGGTGTTAAAGTAGAAACCTTTAAGATAATTAAAAATTAAGTTTTCTAAACTTCATCTAAAATAATAGCCATTTCTTTTTGTAGTTCCTCTGCTTTTATAGCTGCTTTATTTGCGAAATCTTCATTTTTTGAAGCATAAATAATTCCACGAGAAGAGTTTATTAATAAGCCAATATTTTCTGATAAACCATATTTACAAACATCTTGTAAATTACCTCCTTGAGCACCAACTCCAGGAACTAATAAAAAAGAAGTAGGAACAATTTTTCTAATTTCTTTAAAATACTCCGCTTTTGTAGCGCCAACAACATACATTAAGTTTTCTGAGTTTTTCCAGTTTTTAGACGTTTCTAATACTTGTTTATATACTTCTTTGCCATCTATTTTTTTTGTTTGAAAATCAAAAGCACCTTCATTAGAAGTTAACGCCAACATAATGGTATGTTTGTTTTCAAAAGCTAAAAAGGGCTCAATAGAATCTTTTCCCATATAAGGAGCAACAGTTACAGAATCAAAAGCTAAATCCTTAAAAAATGCTTTTGCATACATTGTAGAGGTATTACCAATATCGCCACGTTTTGCATCAGCAATTGTAAAAATTTCTGGGTAATTTTTGTTGATATAATTAATTGTCTTTTCTAGAGATTGCCAACCTTTTATACCATAAGCTTCGTAAAAAGCGGTGTTAGGTTTGTAAGCAACACATAAGTGATGAGTAGCATCAATAATAGCTTTGTTAAATTTAAAAATAGGATCTTCTTCTTTTAATAAGTGAGCAGGAATCTTATTTAAATCTACATCTAAACCAATGCATAAAAATGATTTTTTTTTCTTAATTTGAGCTACTAGTTGTTGTGTCGTCATTTGTTAGTTATAAGTATTGCAAAAGTACTTAAATTTGCGGTTTATTTATAGTTCATTTTGTAAGTAATCACTGAATTTATAGACAAGAATAAGATATAATTAATACCCAGTTAAAAATGATAAAAAAAACAATACTATTACTTTCCTTAATTTTAGTAAGCTGTAATTTTGAAACTCCTACACAATTTTCAGAAAAAGCATTAAGTGATACTGTAATTGCTTTAGATGACTCTTCCTCTTCTTTTAAAGAGGTAATAAATCAATATAAAGGAAAAAAAATTTTAATTGATGTTTGGGCTTCTTGGTGTGCAGATTGTATTAAAGGTTTGCCTAAGGTAAAGGAATTGCAAAAAGAATTTCCAGAGGTTGTGTTTCTGTTTTTATCTATTGATGAAAAGAAGGATTCTTGGAAAAGAGGTGTCCAGAGATTTAAAATTAATGGAGAACACTATAATTTACCAAAAGGAATGAACAATGGCGATTTTGTAGATTTCTTAAATTTAAATTGGATTCCTAGGTGTTTAGTGATTGATGAAAACGGAGGAATAACACTTTTTAAAGCCACAAAATCTTCAGATAAAAAGATTATAGAAGCCTTAAAAAAAGCTATATAAATCGTTTTAGTAACTATTTCTTTTTGAAGCGGTAATTTTCTTTTCCATTTCTTAAATTTACATCTTAATAGAAGTTTAAAAACCTACCTTTTCTATAAGGTATTAAAATCATAATTATGAGATCAAAAATAGTTGCGGGAAACTGGAAAATGAATAATGATAAGGAAGAAAGTAAAAAGTTGATTAAAGATTTAAAAAAATCAATTAAAGACGTATCATTAAAAAATACAAGAGTAATTGTTGCTCCAACTTTTGTAAATTTATCTTCTTCTGTAAAAGCAGCTAAAAATTCTAATATAGAAGTAGTTGCTCAAAATATGCATCAAGCTAAAAATGGTGCTTATACTGGTGAGATTTCTGCAGATATGTTAAAAGCAGTAGGTATTAAAACAGTTATTTTAGGGCATTCAGAAAGAAGAACTTATTTTAATGAAACGGATGCTTCTTTAGCTGAAAAAGTGGATGCTATTTTAGAAAATGATTTAGAAACTATTTTTTGTTTTGGAGAATTGTTAGAAGACAGAAAGTCTGATAATCATTTTGCTGTGGTAGAAAGCCAAATAGCAAATGCATTATTTCATTTAGAAGCAGCTGCTTGGAAAAGTATTATTTTAGCTTATGAACCGGTTTGGGCAATAGGAACTGGAGAAACTGCAAGTGCAGAACAAGCACAAGAAATGCATGGTTTTATTAGAAGTATTGTTGAGAAAAAATACAATAAAGAAGTGGCCGAGAATGTTTCTATTTTATACGGAGGAAGTGTAAAACCTGCAAATGCAGAAGAAATTTTTTCTAAGCCAGATGTTGATGGAGGTTTAATTGGTGGTGCTGCATTAAATGTAGCCGATTTTACAGGAATTATTAAAGCTATTTAAGCATCGTATTTAAAGATATTTACAATAAATTTGCATCGAGATTTTTTAATCTTGATGCATTTTTTTTTGATTTGATTCAACTTACATTGATATGGATAATATATATATAGAATACAATTTTACGGTTTCTCCAAAAGAACCAGGAACAGAAATTTTAATTGCAGAATTAGGAGCTGTTGGTTTTGAAAGTTTTGTAGAAACCGAAAGTGGTATTACTGCATACATTCAAAAAGAAGATTGGAAAAACACTATTTTAGATGAAATCTTTATTTTAAATTCTGATGAGTTTAGTATAGAATATAATCAAAATGAAGTTGAGCAAACAAACTGGAATGCAGAATGGGAAAAGAATTTCTCTCCTATTCAAGTTGATGATTTGGTTAGTATTCGTGCACCGTTTCATGAAAATCCAAATTTAAAGTTTGATATTGTAATAGAACCAAAAATGAGTTTTGGAACAGGTCATCATGAAACGACACACATGATGGTTCAGCACTTATTAAAACTAGATTTAGAAAATAAAAAGGTTTTAGATATGGGTTGTGGAACAGGGATTTTAGCAATTTTTGCTGAAATGAAAGGAGCAAATCCTACAGATGCTATAGATATTGATAATTGGTGTTATGAAAATTCATTAGAAAATGTAGAAAGAAATAACTGTAAAAATATTACTGTTTATGAAGGAGATTCATCCCTTTTAACCAATAAAAAATACGATGTTATTATAGCTAATATTAATAGAAATATTTTATTAATGGATATAAAAGTATATGCTAATTGTTTAAATGAAAATGGCGTACTTTTATTAAGTGGATTTTACAAAGACGATATTCCAACTATAGATACAGAAGTTTCTAAATACAGTTTAAAATTAGAAACGTATATTGAAAGAAATAATTGGGTAGCGTTAAAGTATAACAAAAAGTAAAAATATTTTTTTATTTTTATAGCATGAGCACAAAAGAAAAAATACAAGAAGACGTTGATGTTTTAGAGCAGGAAACGTTTCAACATGAAATAGTTTTACATAATGATGATGTAAATACATTTGACCATGTAATTGATGCTCTCATTAGTGTTTGTGAGCATACTCTTGAACAAGCAGAACAATGTGCCACTATAGTGCATTATAAAGGGAAATGCACCGTAAAATCTGGTGAATATAAATATTTAGAACCAAGATGTTCTAAGTTGTTACAACTAGGTTTATCCGCAGAATTAGTATAAATTATGGAAAATGTTTTTAAGTATTACGAGTTTTCAATTTTCTTTTTAGATACATCAGATACTTTTTCTGGAAACGAAATTTGCTTTACGGAATTAAATGAAACTCATTTTTTAATTTTTGAAAAGAAGAATTCTACTTATAATTTATTTGTTTCAAAATATCAATCTAAAAACGATATTGGTTTTAAACCACCAGAAATTTTAGAATTATTAGTAGAAGATTATAATAAAAGTATTCCTGCACATCGTATTGCTATAAAACAGTATTTAGATTAAATAGGGTTTTTGTTCATATGCTTTAAGTTACTTTTTATAGAAAAATGTTCTTATAACACTAAATAGTCTATAAATGCGTTTTTATATTGGTGTATAATAATACGAAGTCAAACCAATGTAATAGTTCTCTTTTTATAAACTATATGGAGATTTTATTTGGTTATCACTATATTTTAAAAGACACAATAAAAAAATACTTTCTACATTTATTTCTTATTATAATTCTTGTAATAAAGAAGGTGTTATTGTAGAACCTGTTCCTGTAGAAATGACTTTATCTTCTTTTTATCAGAATTTAATTCTACTATCACAGAAGATTTAGTAGTAACTTTTGACGGAGTTAATATCTTTTCAAGGTCTTTTGATTATCTGTTGCATGGTACTTTAATTAATCATGTAAATGTTCTGTATTAGATTTTAAAATCAATATTTAAAGTTCGTCTAAAGTGAAGTTTCTTCTATAAGACTTAAAGAAATACTTAAGTCATTAGTAAAATATTAAAGTTAGAGTATTCCCTTACATCGTCTAATTACTGAATAACACCTTAACTAAAGTGCAGTTCATCGAAAGTGTTTATAAAAAAACACTAATTTATTCTTTATTTGTAGTGACTTTTATGGCTATTAAAGACCTTAGGGATAGAAGCAACAAAAAATGGATGTAAAAAAAAATCTCATATTAATCGTAACGATTATAATGTTCATTAAAAGTGGTTTTGCACAGATAGTGCCACCACCTATGCCACCCCCGCCACCGCCAGGGTTACTTATAGATGGTTATACGGTTTTGTTATTCATAGTGGGATTAATATATGGAGTAAAAAAGATATATAAATAATATTTAAGATAGTAATAGTTAGTTTTTATACTAAGTTTGGTTAGGTGAAAAGTCCTTAAGCGATAGCTTGAGGACTTTTCTATTGGAGTTGATTCTAATAATAAAAAAGAACTCATCTTTACAAAAGATGAGTTCTTGTCACCATGCCGGGGTTCAAACCAGCAACCTCTTGAACCGTAATTAAGAAAATGCATTGAAACCCCATTAACTGGTTCTAATAGTGTATGTGTGATAACCTAATTAAACCACTACAGTATTAATATTTTATTTATTAATGGTTTTGATTATCATGTTCTATTTATGACTGTGTAGCCTTGTTATGACTATAATATTAAGTTTTAAAAACAAGTTAGATCTTACGGAAGAGGTACTATGTTGTTCACTAATCAATTTAAACAAAGCACCTCTCTTAAAAGAGGTGCTTTGTTTAATGGGTGTTGTATCTCTAAAAATTAGTTCTTTATGAACTTACGTGTTGTTTCTTTTTGTTGGTCAATAATTTTTACAATATAAACACCACTTTGTAATCCCTTCAAATCTAATTCACTTGAAGTTATTTCAGATAACACTAATTTACCTAACACATTGTAGATTGAAACTTTTGAAGGATTTGATAATCCTTGAATAAATAGTTTGCCTTTTACTGGGTTTGGATAAAAAGAAATAGCGAATGTATTATTTTCCTCTAAAGAAGCAGTTGCACAATCTTTACCATCATCTGTAATATTCCAATTATAATTAGCTATCAATTTTTGTCTTGCATCCTCTCCATTACAGTATGCAATACCCTTTGCACCAAAATAAACATATGTTTGAACAGATTGTTTAGTCCACCCAATTAGTATATTATCATAATTATCAGTTGATATTCCCGAATTATCAAACATATTTCTCATATCAGTAACATTATGCAAATTCCAAGAGCCAATATTTTGATTAAATGAGGATGCTCCATAAAACATATAGTTCATATAAAGAACAGCACTCACATCCCAAGAACCAATATCTTGATTAAATGAAGATGCTTCCCTAAACATGAAATACATATTAATAACACTACTCACATTCCAAGAATCAATATCTTGATTAAATGAGTATGCTTGATAAAACATACTATCCATTTCAGTAACATTCCTCACTTTCCAAGAACCAATATTTTGGTTAAATGATGTCGCTCCCCTAAACATAGTACTCATATCAGTAACAGCACTCACCTGCCAAGAACCAATATCTTGGTTAAATAATGTCGCTCCCTCAAACATAGAACTCATATCAGTAACAGCACTCACCTGCCAAGAGCTAATATCTTGATTAAATGACGTTGCTCCTCCAAACATAGCAGAGGTAGAGGTTACACTACCCACATCCCAAGAACCAATATCTTTATTAAATAATGATGCTCCATAAAACATAGCGCTCATGTCGGTAACAGCACTCACCTGCCAAGAGTTAATATCTTGATTAAATGACGTTGCTCCCCCAAACATAGCAGACGTAGAAGTTACATTACCCACATCCCAAGAACCAATATCTTGATTAAATAAAGATGCTCCATAAAACATAGCGCTCATATTAGTAACCTTCATCACGTCCCAAGTACTTAAATCCTGATCAAAAGAAGTTACAGCGAAAAACATTGCACTCATATCAGTCACTTTACTCACATTCCAAGAACCAATATCTTGATTAAATGAGGATGCTTGAAAAAACATACTGATCATATTAGTAACATTACTCACATCCCAAGAACCTATATTTTGATTAAAAGCAGTAGCAATAAAAAACATATAGTTCATCTCAGTCACTTTACTCACATTCCAAGAACCAATATCTTGATTAAATGAGGATGCACTTTGAAACATCTGGGTCATATCAGTAACACTGCTCACATCCCAAGAGCTAAGATCTCCATTAAAAGAGATTCTATCCTTAAAAGCTGCTTTCATATCAGTTACATTACTTACATCCCACTCTGGCATTGCTCCGTATTTACTATCATTACATAACCCATTTATAGGATTTGTAGATAAACAAGTATTTATAGCAACCCTAAAGTCAGCATCTTTTATTACAGATGCAGGTGCACAATCTTTACCGTCATCTGTAATATTCCAATTATAATTAGCTATCAATTTATCTCTTGCAACTTCTCCATTACAATATGGAATACCACTTGCACCAAATGTTACATTTTGCTGAACAGGTTGTTCAGCCCATCCAATTAGTATCTTATCATAATTTTCAGTAAATATTCTTGAACCATCAAACATAGCTCTCATATCAGTAACTTTACTCACATCCCAACTACTAATATCTTTATTAAAAGCAGCAGCATTAGTAAACATAAGAGACATAGAAGTTACATTACTCACAACCCAAGAACCAATATCTTGATTAAATAAAGATGCTCCATAAAACATTTTGTCCATATTAATAACACTACTTACGTTCCAAGAACTAATATCTTGATTAAATGAGGAGGCCCCATAAAATATATTTATCATATTTGTAACACTACTCACATCCCAAGAACCAATATTTTGATTAAATGAGGATGCTCCGTAAAACATATTGCTCATATCTGTTACATTACTTACATCCCAGGAGCCAATGTTTCCATTAAAATAGGTTTTAACAGCAAACGCATCTTCCATATGAGTTACAGAACTTACATCCCAGTCTGGGATTGGGCCGTATGCACTATTGCTACATATTCCATCTACTGGATTTGTAGATAAACAAGTATTTATAGCTTGTTGGAAGTTCTCATCGTTTATGGGAGTTTGTGCTTTTATTAAAAATGATGTGAATAAAATTAAAACTAGAATGGGGGTTCTCATAATTATTATTATTATTTTGATAAAAGTAATCAATTAAACGATTAATGAACTTTTTTTTAAAAATATGTAAAGTGTACTATTCTATTTTTGCCCTTATTATTTAGGATTTATTTAAATGCATGCGTTACCTTTATAGAATATAATTTATATTAAATTAAAAGAACCCCCACATTATGAAAAAACTATTACTTCTATTTGCGGTATGTATTACCGCAGTAAGTGCTGCCCAAAATAATTTTTGGGATCAAATTAATTCTGTAGACGACCTTCTTCCTTTGCAATTTCGCCGGACAATGCCTTCAGATTTTCAATTACATGACCTACAGTTAAGTGCAATTCAAGAGCACTTGTCTGCAACCCAAAATACATTAAAGACTACAGTTGAGTTAGATTTTCCTTTAGCAAACGGCACTACAGAAACCTTTCGTGTGAAAGAACATTCTGTTTTTCAAGATGGTTTGCAAGTAGCATACCCTAATTTAAGAGCTTATAAAGGGGTAAGTCTTAGTGATGCAAGTACTGTTATTCATTTTAGTATTTCTCCTCAGAAAGGACTAAGTGCAATGGTGTATTCTGGACGTTTTCCTACGTATTATATAGATTCTTATACTAAGAATAATGCGACCTACATAACTTATCAAAAAAATAGTCTTCCTAAATTTGAAGGTGAATTTGAATGCGAAGTCTTTGAACCCGAAGGTTACGTAGCTCCAGATTTATCAAATGTGTCGCAACAACGAAATGCTAATGATAAAATTTTGAGAACGTATAGATTAGCTTTAGCTTGTACAGGTGAGTATGCACAATACCACTTAGATCAAGCAGATATTCCAATTACAGACATTACTACTCCAGATTCAGAAAAAAAGGCAATTGTACTTGAAGCAATGATGCTTTCTATGGTGCGTGTAAATGGTGTCTATGAAAAAGATTTTGCAATACGCATGGTTATTATAGATAACAACGAACCAATCATGTATCTAAATGCTGTAACGGATCCACATGCTAATGAAGCAGGTTTAGCGTTATTAGAATCTAATCAATTGGATACGGATGATAAAATTGGTTCTGAAAATTACGATGTAGGACACATATATAGCACTGGTGGTGGAGGTGTTGCTACTTTGGGAGTACCTTGTAGAGGCGGAAGTAAAGCGAGAGGCGTTACAGGTTTATTTGAGCCAATTGGAGATTCTTATTGGATTGATTTTGTTGCCCATGAAATGGGGCACCAATTTGGAGGGAACCATACATTTAACAACAGTTGTGATTTGAACAGAAATGACGCAACTGCAATGGAGCCTGGAAGTGGCTCTACAATAATGGCGTATGCAGGAATTTGCAGTCCTAATGTTCAGAATAATAGTGATGACCATTTTCATGCAATAAGTATTCAAGAAATATGGGCATATATAAATACACAAGACTGCGAAGAGAAAACAGCTACAGGTAACGAGGCTCCAATTGTAAAAGCACCTAAAGATTTTACAACGCCTGCGTCTACACCATTTCGTTTAGATGCCATTGGTATTGATTTTGATTCAGCTCCAAGTGCGCTAACCTATAACTGGGAACAAATTGACGAAGAAATTGGAACGATGCCTCCAGTACCTACAAATGAATTTGGACCAATGTTTAGATCTAACTCTTCAATTTCATCTCCAACTCGTTTTATGCCAGATATACCAACTGTTTTAGCGGGTCTTTCAGCAAATGAATGGGAAGTTGTTCCTTCTGTGAACAGAACCATGGAATTTAGAGTAACGCTGCGTGACAATGAACTTAATGGAGCTGCAACGGCATCAGATGATGTTATTGTAACCATAGATGATGCTTCGGGTCCTTTTATAATTACATCGCAAAATACGGAAACAACTTGGGAGCCTAATTCGACGCACACGGTAACTTGGGATGTGGCAAATACAGACATAGCGCCTATTAATACAAGTAATGTAAATGTGCTATTTTCTAATGATGGTGGGCAAACGTTTCCTGTAACATTGGTATCTAATGTAGCAAATAATGGTGCTGTAGAGATTACAGTTCCTTCGGAATTAACCAGTACAGGTCGTGTAAAAGTGGTGCCAGTGGGTAATTATTACTATGATATTAATGATGCTGATATTAGTATTAAAGGTGTTTTAGAAGTAGCGGAAAGCATTGCTTTTAGCGATTTATCTTTACATCCAAATCCTACAAATGGCATAGTTACTCTTAACTTTATACCAAAATCTCAAGAGAAAATTAAGATTTCTTTATTTGATGTAAGCGGAAGACAAATTGAAAATAAATTATTTGAAAATAAAGGAAGCTTTAATGCGCAATTAAATTATAGTCATCTAACTAGTGGTGTGTATTTTGTGAAGGTTTCTATTGGAAAAGAAAGTAGTACTATGAAGATATTGATACAGTAATTACTAATTACCTTAGATTATAAAAGCGAAGTCATTCATATGGCTTCGTTTTTTTTGTTTCAAAATAATTAGAACTTGCGTTATAAAAGGAGTATAAACTTAAAGTATTCAATATTTTTAGTGTCAATTGGATGTATTCATGTAATTCAAAAGCACTTTTTTATTAGTTAGATTGGTATTTTTATGCATAGTTTTAGTAATCAATTAAGCCGATAAGAAACGTTTTTGAAAAATGTGTGAGGTGCATTGATCTATTTTTGTCATTTTAGTTAGGATGTATGTAGATACATACGCTACCTTTCAAAATAATATTTTTTATTAAATTAAAATAACCCCCACATTATGAAAAAACTATTACTTCTATTTGCGGTATGTATTACTGCAGTAAGTGCCGCCCAGAATAACTTTTGGGAACAAAATAAATCTTTAAATCGCCGTGCTTCTTTACAATTTCGTCGCACAATGCCTTCTGATTTTCAATTACATAATCTACAGTTAAATGCAATTCAAGCGCATTTATCTGCAACCCAAAGTGCATTAAATACTACCGTTGAGTTGGATTTTCCGCTAGCAGACGGTACTACAGAAACTTTTCGTGTGAAAGAACATTCTGTTTTTCAGGACGGTTTACAAGCAGCGCATCCTAATTTAAGAGCGTATAAAGGGGTAAGTTTAAGTGATGCAAGTACTGTTATTCATTTTAGTATTTCTCCTCAGAAAGGACTAAGTGCAATGGTTTCCTCTGGGCGTTTTCCTACGTACTATATAGATTCTTACACTAAGAATAATGGAACTTATATAGCTTATCAAAAAAATAGTCTATCAGGAATTGAGAGTGAATTTGAATGCGAAGTCTTTGAACCCGAAGGTTACGTAGCGCCAGATTTAACAAATGTATCGCAACAGCGAAATGCTGACGATAGTGTGTTAAGAACCTATAGGCTTGCTTTAGCTTGTACATCTGAGTATGCACAATACCACTTAGATCAAGCAGATATTCCAATTACAGACATCTTAACTCCAGATTCAGAAAAAAAGGCAATTGTACTTGAAGAAATGATGATTTCTATGGTGCGTGTAAATGGGGTGTATGAAAGAGATTTTGCAATACGTATGGTAATTGTTGATAATAATGAAGCTATTATTTTTCTTAATGGAACAACAGATCCTTATGATGATGATGACGGAACTTCTATGCTTGCCGTAAACCAAGGAGTTTGTGACGGAGCTATTGGTCCTATAAATTATGATATTGGTCACGTTTACAGCACCGGTGGTGGTGGTGTTGCCTTTTTAGGTGTTCCTTGTAGTGTGCGAAAAGCAGGTGGCGTTACAGGTTCATCCGTGCCAACTACGGATACTTTTTGGATAGACTATGTAGCTCACGAAATGGGGCATCAATTTGGCGCAAACCATACTCAAAATAATAGTTGTAACCGTGTTAGTTCAACTTCTATGGAGCCCGGAAGTGCATCTACAATAATGGGGTATGCAGGAATTTGTAGTCCTAATGTTCAAACTAATAGTGATGACCATTTTCATGCGATAAGTATTCAGGAAATTTGGGCATATGTTAACACAGTAAGCTGTGAAGAGCAAACAGATACAGGTAACCAGCCTCCAACTGTAATTGCACCTGAAGATTTTACAACCCCTGCGTCTACACCATTTCGTTTAGATGCCATTGGTAATGATGTTGATTCAGATCCAAATGCGCTAACCTATAACTGGGAACAAATTGACGAAGAAGTTGGAGTAATGCCTCCATTACCTACAAATGAAGTTGGACCCATGTTTAGATCTAACTCTTCAATTTCATCTCCAACTCGTTTTATGCCAGATATGCTAACTGTTTTGGCGGGGCTTTCAGCAAATGAATGGGAAGTTGTTCCTTCTGTGAACAGAACGATGGAGTTTAGAGTAACACTGCGTGATAATGAACTCAATGGAGGTGCATCTGCATCAGATGATGTTATTGTAACCATAGACGATACTTCGGGCCCTTTTATAATTACGTCGCAAAACACAGCAACAGTCTGGGAACCTAATTCGGTTCAAACGGTAACTTGGGATGTGGCAAATACAGACATAGCGCCTATGAATACAAGTAATGTAAATTTGCTATTTTCTAATGACAGTGGTCAAACGTTTCCTGTAACATTGGCTTCTAATGTAGCAAATAATGGTACTGTAGAGATTACAGTTCCTTCTACGTCTACTAATACAGGTCGTGTAAAAGTGGTACCAGTGGGTAATTATTACTATGATGTTAATGATGCTGATATTAGTATTGAAGGTGTTTTACAAGTAGCGGAAAGCATTGCTTTTAGCGATTTATCTTTACATCCTAATCCTACAAATGGCATAGTTACTCTTAACTTTACACCAAAATCTCAAGAGAAAATTAAGATTTCTTTATTTGATGTAAGCGGAAGACAAATTGAAAATAAATTATTTGAAAATAAAGGAAGCTTTAATGCGCAATTAAATTATAGTCATATAACTAGTGGTGTCTATTTTGTAAAGATTTCTATTGGAAAAGAAAGTAATACGATGAAGATACTGATACAGTAATTACCAATTACCTTATATTATAAAAGCGAAGTCATTCATATGGCTTCGTTTTTTTTTGTGATAAAAAAATATAATTTGCTAAGAACTTAAATTATTCATAATAAAAAGTGCTCAAATTACTAAAGGTTTCCAAATGTAAATCTTAAAGAGAAAGTCTTAGTTATTTAGTAATCTACTTTAGAATAATCATTTATTTTTTGAAATATAGGCCTCAATCTATTTAAATGAAATAACTGCCATTTTTATTTTAGATAGAGTATACTTAGAGTCAATTTACATAGAATAAGTTTGTATTATATTTAAATATAAAGGGATTTTTGAAAGACTTAGAATGAAGTGGTTTTTGTATTTCGTTGACTAGTGCTTTATTATTAAAAAACCTCAACAAATTGATTAACAATTAGTTGAGGTTTTTTAATTTGTGGAGACGCCGAGAATCGAACTCGGGTCCAAACAAGCAGCCAAAAAGCTTTCTACATACTTAGTTCTTTCTTAATTTTCGACTAAAAGTTGGTTAAGAACAACCTGATTTTAGCTTATCTTCTTTAGTTTCAAAAACTTGCCAAAGCTTCAAGTTTTCTATATTTACTTTTACGATATCCAAAAGTGAAACGCCGTAAATCAGGGCTGTTCGTGGACATAAAGCTTGCACACCTAGTGTGCCGAGGCCAATCCTACTGTGATTCGGATTAAGCAGCTAAAGCGTAGTTATCTTCGCCGTTTAAAAAGTTGAAATTAGGTTTTACGAGTGTTATTTCATAACTCGGTATGCTTACAAATTCACTGTCCTTGCTGTCAAAACCAGTCGTCCCCTTAATAAAAATAGTAAAATTTATTTTACTTAATTGATTTAATCCTGAACTGGTTTCAGGAACTCATCAAATTTTCATTATTAATGTCAAAGAAACATTTCCATATTAGAAATGTGGTTTGCAAAAGTATAAAAAATACAGTTGTTTATCATTATAAAATCTAATATCTTCGAGCAAATATTATACCACTTATACTGAACGCGTTTCAGTATCTTTTAAAACAATAAGAATATGAAGTTTGGCATTATAAAAGAACGTAAAAACCCACCCGATCGAAGAGTTGTTTTTTCACCAGAAAAACTAAAGGAATTTAAAGAAAAATTTTCTGATGCTACCTTAAAAGTTGAGTCTTCTGATATTAGAGTTTTTACAGACAAACAATATCTAGCTGCTGGTTTAGAAGTAACTAAAAACATGGTAGACTGTGATGTCTTGTTTGGTGTAAAAGAGGTGCCAATTGACGCTTTAATTCCTAATAAAAAATATTTCTTTTTTAGTCATACTATAAAAAAACAGCCCTATAATAGAAAATTATTGCTTGCTATTTTAGAAAAAAATATCGAGTTATTTGACCACGAAACGATCATCAAAGAAAGCGGAGCAAGACTTATTGGTTTTGGACGTTATGCAGGAATTGTTGGTGCTTATAATGGTTTTAGAGCAATTGGTTTAAAAAATCAGACTTTTAATTTGCCAAAAGCAGCAACTTTAGACAGTCAACAAGAATTAATTGCTGAATTAAATAAAATCGAGTTACCAAATTTAAAAATCCTTTTAACAGGAAGTGGTAAAGTTGCTTATGGATCTAAAGAAATGCTAGATGCTATGGGTATAAAACAAGTTGCTGTAGAAGAGTACTTATCTACTACTTTTAACGAGCCTGTATATTGTTTAGCAGATGTGTTAGCTTATAACAAGCGTAAAGACGGACAAGTTATAGGTAATTTTGATTTTTATAAGCATCCAGAAAATTATGAATCTAACTTTTTGCGTTTTTCAGAAGTAACAGATTTCTTTATAGCGGGTCATTTTTATGGCAATGGAGCGCCCTATTTGTATACAAGAGAAGATGCTAAATCTACGAACTTCAATATTAAATTTGTAGCAGATATTTCTTGTGATGTAGATGGTCCAGTTGCCTCTACTTTAAGAGCTTCTACAATTGCAGATCCAATTTATGGTTATAATCCAATAACAGAATCTGAAGTTAATTATAAAGATGAAAACGCTATTGTTGTAATGGCTGTAGATAATTTACCTTGTGAATTACCTAAAGATGCGAGTGAAGGTTTTGGCGAGATGTTTTTAGAAAACGTAATTCCTGCTTTTTTTAATAATGATAAAGATGGAGTGTTAGCACGCGCAAAAATGACAGAAAACGGAAAATTGACAGCACGTTTTTCTTATTTACAAGATTATGTTGATGGAAAAGAATAAATGACAGATAATCAACAATTTCTCATCGATTTAGCAAAAATGAGAATGCCTTTTGGCAAATACAAAGGTAGATTTCTTATTGATTTACCAGAGCATTATATTGTTTGGTATAAAAACAAAGGTTTCCCTAACGGAAAATTAGGAAAACAAATGGAGTTGGTTTATGAACTTCAATTAAATGGTTTAGAAGATCTTATTAGAAAAATTAGGGTGTAATTTCTAATCAATCTTTTTTTATTTAAGACTGATTAATAAATCTAAAGAAAGGTTTGAAGTTGTATTTGTAGTATTTTAAATTATTTCATTTCAAAAAAAATAAAAAATAGAGCAATCAAAAAATATTACTATGGTGTTAAAATATGTTTATTTTAGTCTAGCTATTTTAGGTGTTTTTCTATTCTTTTTTCTTTTAAAAAAGTTTTTTAAATGGTTTCAATCTAAAGTTGATAAACTAGATAGAAATGTGCTTTTTAGGAATGAAGAAATTTTACGTTTTTTTAAATTTATTACACCTAGAAGAGAAAAACACATTTTAAAGTTTGTTGTTAAGTCTATTAGAATTGGTGTTAGTGTTTTTTTTCTAATAGTTTATTTACCTTTTGTTTTTAGTTTTATTCCAGAAACAGAAGAATTTGCAAAAAAAGTTTTTGAGTATGTTATGAAGCCTGTTAACTTTTTAGTTAACGGAATTCTAAACTTTATACCTAACTTATTTTTCATTGTGGTTATCTTTTTTATCACCAAGTATTTATTAAAATTTTTAAAATATTTAACAGGCGAATTAGAAAGAGAAGCAGTAACATTAGATGGGTTTTATGCAGATTGGGCAAAACCAACATTTAATTTAGTTAGAGTTGTAATTATTGCTTTTGCTGTAATTATCTGTTTTCCATATATTCCAGGATCAGACTCTGATGCTTTTAAAGGAGTTTCAATCTTTTTTGGAGTGCTATTTTCATTAGGTTCAACAGCAGCAATTTCAAATATTGTTGCAGGAGTTGTAATAACATACATGAGACCTTTTAAAGTTGGTGATAGAGTAGAGATTGGAGAAACTATAGGAGATGTTACAGAAAGAAGTTTATTAGTTACAAGAATTAAAACAATTAAAAATATTGATGTTACGATCCCAAACTCATCAATTTTAGGAAATCATATTATTAATTTCAGTAAAAATGCAGCAGAAGATGTTGGTATTATTTTACATACTTCTGTAACTATTGGTTATGATGTACCAAGTGGAGAAGTAATACAAGCTTTGGTTAAAGGTGCTAAAAATACTCAAATGATTTTAGAAAAACCAGCACCTTTTGTTTTAGTGAAAAGTTTAGATGATTTTTATATTAATTATGAGGTAAACTGTCACACTAAAAACCCTGAAAAAGGAGCTTTAATTTATTCTTATTTACACGAAAGCATTAAAAACGAGTTGCATAATGCAGGTATAGAAATATTGTCTCCACATTATAATGCTATTAGAGATGGAAATGTTTTAACGGTTCCACCAGAAAATGTGCCAAAAGGATATGTAAAACCAGGATTTAAGATTGGTGATTAGTTTTTTCAAGAATTAAGATTGATATAATTCCCAAAGTATAAGCAACTAAATCTCTAAAACTAAAAGAAGTTCCTAAAATTATTTTTAAAACTTTTGAATACTCTTCTGGAAAATTATTTTGCAGATTTGATAACTGAAGAAATTCAATAATAAATGAAATTATAAATGTTATTAATAATGCTTTTTCAACAGAAATATTAAAAACACTTTTTATTAAAGAATAAACAAACATTACTGCTAAATAATCTCCAACAGTATGTCTTATAAATCCAGTTGTATATTTTGCAATTATTACTTCAATAAGAAATAAAACTACAAAGATTACAAAGTATTTTTTACTGAATTTCATATTTACAAATGTTCAGAAAACTTTATTCTCTTAACACAACACCATAAGTAATGTGTGCAATTCCTAAAATAGAAAGAGATGAATACCAATAACTAGGTATTATAAAGCAATAGCAAGCTAATAGGATACAAATTCCAGATATAATTAGTAAATTTTTACGTTCGTTATTCTTGAAAATAAATAAGAAAACTCCATACAGAACTAGAAAAATGGGAGTTATGTAATTAAATAAATCTAGAATAAATAACGTTAATAAGACAATAGAAATGATTGAAATTCCTGTCACATACTTTTTAGAAGCTAATTTAGTATCCTCATTCCATAGGTTATAATTTAATTTTTCGGCAGTTTTCTTTACTTTAAAATAGATTGTTAATGTAGCACTAACTAGAATTGCAAGAAGAACTAAGATGATTAAAAATTGAATGCTTTTAGGTGATAATTTTTCAAGAGTTGTATTAGTATCTAAAAGATATTTTATAGCATACGTTCCTGCTAAAAAAGAACCTCCAATAAGAATACTAGTAATTCCTTTCAATATGAAGTTTATAGAAAAAGTATTTTGTGTCTTTAAATTTTTGCTCATAATTATATAACTTACGCAAATATAATATAATTAATGAAGCCTGTTGAAGCATATATTTTAAATCAATTTCATTGCATCTTTAGATCTTAATTGTAGAACGTTTTCCTGATGTTCATTTACAATTTAAATGGAAAATTCCTTTTTAATATTTAGAAGAGAAACCGTTTTTTAACTTAAATTCTTCAAATAAAAAAAGTTATGTTGATGTTATTTTTTTGGTTTCTGCACATTTAATAAAATACCAAGAGTTTTTAATTTCTGAAAACAAAATAGTAGTATAATCTCTAAGGCATACTAATATAGATCAAATAAATGAAGAAGTATTATTAACAGTTTCTAAGAAGTACATCAACTTAAAGACAAATGGTTTTACAAAATGAAATAGGTTTTTATGCATATTAGTTCTGAAGGATAAAAAAATAAATGATACTTTTGGTTTTTAATGTTTCTTATTCAAGCTTTCATGTAAATTATTTATGATTAATAAATTAGAAGATTTTGAAATTAAAAATGCGAGTATTACTTGTTTAATATTAAGTCCTAGTATTATTATATACTCTTTATTAATCTTTAAATTAAACCCAAACGCAATTGAAATTAATTGGTTAAGAGAGGTAATGTCAATCTTGTTCTTAATTGTTGGGTTGTTACCATTTACTAAAAATAAAAGTGTAATTAATAATTATGGATGGTATACATTTGGTATGTTGTTTATATTTTCTCACTACTTAATTTATACAACGTACCTTAATGATTTTAGTTTAGATTATTTACTAGGTACATATGTTACTGTTTTTGGGTCTATTTTATTATTTAAAGATAGATTTCATATTCTTCTTTTTAATGCGTCATGCCTGGTCGATATTTTTTTTAGAGTATCTGCAACAGAGTTTATTGGTTATGACGGTTATGCGATTCTTATTTCTATGACAACCATTTTTATTTTCTCTTTTATAATTTTAAATCATTCTATGAGATATAAAAAAGCACTTAAAAAAAGTAATTTAGAGTTAGAAGAAAAAGTTAAAATCAGAACAAGAGATTTAGAAGAAAAAACAGAAGTACTTTTAAAAAAGAATGAAGAGTTAGAAGAATATGCTTATGTGATTTCTCATGATTTAAAGAGTCCAATAAGAAATATTTACACAGTTACTCATTTGTTATTAGTTGATTATGGTGAGGTTTTTGAAGAGGATGTTGTTTCTAATTTAAATTTGATAAAAGATTTAACCAACCATATGGAACTATTAGTAAATGGAATTTTAGATTATTCTTTAAATGGTAAAATTGGTTTAGAAAATGAGATAATTAATTTAAATGAAATGTTGATTAATATTTCAAAATCTAATTCAGATCCTAAAAGTAAAGTCATTTTAAAGAATGTTTTTCCAATAATTGAAGGTGTGAAATTTCAGGTATTACAAGTGTTTCAAAATTTAATTCAAAATGCATTTAAGTATAACAATGAAGAAACTAAAAAGGTATATATAGATTATAAATTAGAGGGTGATTTTTATTTATTTTCTATAGAAGATAATGGAATTGGAATAGAAGAAAAGTATTTTGATAAGATTTTTAAATTATTTAAGAGGTTAGAATTAAGTGATGAAAAAGAATCTATAGGTCTTGGTTTATCTCTAGTTAAAAAAATAATAAACACAATGGGAGGTGATGTTTGGCTTACAAGTGAATTAAATATTGGTACTACTTTTTATTTTACAATTCCAAAACAATAAACAATTTTTAATATTAAAAATTGTTTATTGTTTTCCTAATAGCAACTAAGTTCGTTAAAAGAGCTTCTAAATTGTCTAAGTGTAACATATTTGCACCATCACTTTTTGCATTTGCAGGATCAAAATGTGTTTCAATAAATAAACCATCAACATTATTTACAACTCCAGCTCTAGCAATAGTTTCTATCATTTCTGGTCTTCCACCAGTAACTCCAGCAGTTTGATTCGGTTGTTGTAAAGAGTGAGTTACATCTAAAATTGTTGGCGCAAATTCGCGCATTTCAGGAATTCCTCTAAAATCTACAATCATATCTTGATAGCCAAACATCGTTCCTCTATCTGTAATCCATGCTTTTTCAGAACCAGCATCTTTCACTTTTTGAACAGCGTGTTTCATTGCACCAGGACTCATAAATTGTCCTTTTTTTAAGTTGACAACTTTACCCGTTTGTGCAGCTGCAACTACTAAATCTGTTTGACGAACTAAAAAAGCAGGAATCTGTAAAACGTCTACATATTCTGCAGCTTTTATTGCATCAGAAACTTCATGAATATCTGTAACAGTTGGTACTCCAAAAGTCTCAGAAACTTTACGTAAAATTTTTAATGCTTTTTCATCTCCAATTCCTGTAAAACTGTCAATTCTACTTCTATTTGCTTTTTTAAAACTTCCTTTAAAAATATACGGAATTTCTAATTTATCAGTAATTGAAATTACTTTTTCTGCAATTCTCATTGCCATTTCTTCACTTTCAATAGCACAAGGCCCAGCAAGTAGAAAAAAGTTATTAGCGTCTGTATGTTTTATATTGGGAATAAGAGATAAATCCATCATTAAAAATTTTTGGACAAAAATACGAAATTTAATTAGCTATATTTATGCTTTTAAAAAATCAAATAAAATGAAAAAAATAATACTTTTAGTTTTAATATTTTCTGGAATAATTTCTTGTAAAGAAAGTTCTAAAGTAATTAAAGTAGATAATAAAGAAGTAACAATTGATTCTTCAACTGTGAAAAAACACTTGTATACTTTGGCTTCGGATGAAATGGAAGGGAGAATGACAGGAACACCTGGAATTGAGAAAGCAGCTAAATATATAGAAAATGAGTTTAAAAGAATTGGTTTAAAAACATATGATACATTAAAAGATTATAGACAGACTTTTACTTTTACCGACAGAAGATCGAAAAAAGAATTAACTACGAGTAATATTATAGGAGTTTTAGAAGGGAAAAGCAAAAAAAACGAATATGTAATTGTTTCTGCACATTATGATCATTTAGGAATTAGAAAAAAAGAAGGACAATTAGATAGTATTTACAATGGTGCAAATGATGATGCTTCTGGTGTTACAGGTGTTTTGGCTTTGGCAGAATACTTTAAAACAAAAGCAAATAATGAAAGAACCCTTCTTTTTGTCGCTTTTACTGGAGAAGAAATGGGATTAATTGGTTCTACCCATTTTGGTAAAGGAATTGATGTTAGTAAATTTGTTGCAGGTATTAATCTAGAAATGATTGGTAAAACACCAAGTTTTGGACCAAATACAGCTTGGTTAACCGGTTTTGATCGTTCTGATTTTGGGAAAATTGTTCAAAAGAATTTAGAAGGTTCGGGCTATACTTTACATCCAGATCCGTATTCAAAGTACAATTTGTTTTTTAGATCAGATAATGCTTCTTTAGCACGTTTGGGAGTTCCTTCTCACACATTTTCTACAACACCAATTGATGTAGATAAAGATTATCATAAAGCTTCAGATGAATCAGAAACATTAGATTTTGCCGTAGTTACAGAAACTATAAAAGCGGTTGCTAAGGGAACTGAAAGTATTATTAGCGGAAAAGATACGCCAACAAGAGTGGTACTTGAAGAAAAGTAAAAATAATGGCATTTAGTTAATATTTTGCAGACAGAGTTTCTCAATTTTTGAGAGAAAAAAGTATTCATTTTGATGCTGAAAAAAGGAAAGGCTTTGTTTATTTAAGTGATGAAGCTTTAGATGTAAACTTATATTATTGTTTACACTTAGCATTAGACTTTAATCCACTTTCAAAAGCGAGTAAAAGAAAATCCTCTAAAAAATTAATTTAGAGGATTTGTATTTTATTAAAAGGTGTTATTTAAAATTGATACCTAACAGCTAAAGCAATATCAGAATTTAATCCATCTAAACCACCAGCAATACCAATTTCAGGTCTATAATCTATAGAAAGTAAAATTGGGGCATCAAAATTGTATTCAATTCCAATAACTCCTGCACCATAAATTCCCATTCCATCTGCAGAGACTAATCCACCACCAACACCAGCATACCAATTAAATTTATCTTCTAAACTCCAAACCCATTGGTACAATCCAGTTGCTTTAAAGTTGGTAAATTCATTTGCCAAACCTAAATCAATTTCTAATCGATTGCTATCTCCAAGAGATTTTTGGTATGAAATTTCACCACCAACACCATTTCCTCCTCCAAAACGTAAACCTATTGCATTATCAGAAATATCTTGTGCATTTAAGGAAAATGCTGAACCAATTAATAAGGCTACTAATAAAAACACTTTTTTCATATAATGATTATTTTATAAGTTAATATCGATGCAAATTTACATCTAACTTTTTTAATTATTGTTTTGTTAATTGAAATTTTATTTTTCTTGAACGTTTATTCTTACACCTTCAGAATGACTGCTAAATTCAGGAGCATACATACTTTGTATGGTTGTAATTCCATTACTAAATTCCCCCGCATTATTTACCCGAACATCATATTCAAAAACATAAACTCCTTTTGGTAACCTCTCAAAAAAGAAATTGGTTGCAGCATCTTTTGTGCTTTCATAATACCCCAAACTATCTTGATATTTGTATTTAGAAAGTACATTTATTGGTTCAACTCCAGAAGCTCTCATATCTTTCATATGGATAAATTCCATATTTCTATCAGAACGTAATTCGATTCTTACAGTAATTAAATCACCAACTTTTAATTGAGTATTTGGGTTGATTTCTTTTAATTCTTTTCCTGTATCAGGATTTACTTTTAAGAATAATTTCTTATTTAATTTTAGTGGAGTTTCAGCTGAGGTAATCTTGTCTAAATCTTCAAAATATTGCCAATACAAACCTCCCCAAGCAATTCCGTTTCCTTTTTTTGTAATGGTAACTTCGCTCATTTTTGGTGTAATTTCTGTTCCATTCCAAGAAGTTTTAAAATAACCAGTTCCTGCTTCAATTTTTACATCATCAATCTCTGATGGATTAATAGCTTTATCACCAACTTTAATGTCTACCATTTCTGTGATTGAAATCCAATCGCTTCCATTTAATAATAAAGCATAGACAGCTTCTGTGGTTGCTTTTGTAGTTTTCCATCGATTAGTTTGCTTGTTTTTTAACAACCAAATTTTTAGATTATCAATAGTTTCTTGCTTGTCTTTATGAATTTCAGAAAAAACTTCAATCATCAATGCCTGTGTTTCTATTGGAGCTTGATAATAGTAGTAACCAGCAGTATTCGATTTCCAGTACATTCCTAATTCATCTGAAGTAATGCTATTCTCTTCTAATGATTTTAGAATCTTGTTTGCAACCGTTTTTTTATCAGCTCTAAAAAGAGAGAGTGCAATTTGACCTTTTGCATATAAATTATATTCATTCCAATATCTTACAGATTGATTTTTATAATATTCAACAGCTTTTTGTAGATTATCATCTAAGGAAATAGCTGTGTAAAAACTTCGCATATATAAATACTGAATCGTAAAATAACCTAGATTATTTTTCTCTAAATACGCTTTGTATTTTTTTTCTCCTTCTTTTTTTGTTTTTGCTTGCTGTTTTTTTTCTTCAGCTTTTTTTAATAATTTCTCATATTGTTCTAGTAATTCTCCATCTAAAAATTTCACTGATTTTTCAATCATTTCTGAAGTAGATTCATCAAAATTAGTAACTCCTAATTTCTGTAAATGACCAAAACCTGTTGCAATATGTTGCGTGATAAAAGTACTTTCAAATCTACTTCCTTTAAACCAGGGGAAGCCACCAGAATTCATCTGAATACTTTTCAGTTTATTAATGGCTTTTTCTTGCTCATTTTTCATTTTATTTGAATCAAACAATAACGCAATTCTTTTCTTTTGTTCAGTTTCAGACTGTGCATCTCTTAACCAAGGCGTTTCTTGAAGAATCAATGATTTTAATTCTTGATTCTTTTCTAAATTTGATAATAAGGCATCAGAAGATTTCCAAGCATTAAAGACTTCCTGAATTTTCGGGTTTGAATTTGCTACAAAACTTGCCAATGTATTTGCGTAATATTTAGAGAATGTTTGCTCTGCACATTCATAAGGATATTCCATTAAATAAGGCAAGGATTGAATTGCATACCAAACAGGATTTGATGTCATTTCTAACGTCAACTTATGGTTTTTTAAAGTTGAAGATGCATTGTTTTTCAACTTATCTAACGTAAATGTTTTGGTTTGATTAGAACCAATCCACATTGGTAATGTTTCTGTAACTAACATTCTGTTTGATAAAACGGGCAATGCATTTTGTTCTCCGTCTGAAAAAGCGCCTGCTTTTGCAACAATTTTATATTGTACAGCTTGCACAGTTTCAGGAATTGATAAATTCCATGAAACAGAGGTGTTTCCATCTTTATCTACATCGAAGTTTTTGTTTTTATCAATATTGTTTAAATCAATATCTATTTCTTTTCCTGTTATTAAATCTGTTAATTCTAATTGCGCAAAACCGCTTAAAGAATTGTTTGTTAAATTACTAATTTTTGCACTGAAAGTGATTTTATCACCTTCACGTAAAAAACGAGGTGCATTTGGCACAACCATTAACTCTTTTTGAGTAACAGTTGTTAATGTTTTTGTTGCCGATTTTAAATCTTTTGTATGTGCTAATAATTGCAATTTCCACCTTGTTAACGCTTCTGGAATTGTGAAATTAAAACTTACTTGTCCGTTTTTATCTGTTCTTAATTTGGGGAAAAAGAAAGCCGTCTCTTGGAAGTTTTTACGAATTTTAATTCCTTCTAAAGAAATTTTTTCTTGTAGTTTTTTAGATTCTGGAGCTAAATTAGTTACTACAATTTCATTTAATATAGCTTCTGATGACATCATTATTGATTCTTCAACTTCCATCTCATCTTCAACTATTTGAATTTCTTCAGCTTTTCCTTTTTTAGAAGTACTTGCCATACGTCTTATCATAATATTTCTATTCCTTCCAAAATAAAAACCAAACCAATTATAAGCATCATAATGAATACTTGGAAACCCATAATCATTTCTCTGGTTATTTCTGATGTTGAAAAAAGAATTTTTAAAACTATGATTTGCGTTACTTTTATTATAAGAATAGTAACTTCCTTTTGAGGTAATTGGATTAAAATTCCAATCATGAGGTTTAAACTGATCCAGAGAAGCGTCATACATAGAAGCTAAAACTTCTGCAGCAACTTTGTTGTTTTTATCATTTTTAACAGTAAAACTCCAAGTTTCATTTTGTCCTGGTAGTAGTTTGTCTCTAAAAATGTTAGTTTCAATTTGTATGTTTTCTTGTTCTTGATGAACGTTAATTAGTACACTTCCACTTTTAAAATAATTATAATTTACAAAGTGATATTTAATAGCAAAACCACCAATATCTTCTTTTTTTACAGGGATTTTTATTGTTTTTGATGTATTGTTTAATTTCACTAAACAAGTTTCTATAACTTTATGATCCTTTTCAATTTGTACAATAACAGTAATGTTTTTAGAAGCGGAACCAATTTGTAGTTTTACAACATCATTTGGTTTGTAACTTGTTTTATCAGTTTGTATTACAAATAATTTATTGTCTGCAACTTCTTTTTCTTTTAATGAAAAAACTTCAAATTTTTGTTGATCTTTTACTGCTTGTCCAAATTTATCTTGGCTTTCTAAAAGGATAATATATTTTCCAGAAATCCAATTTTTTGTATTTGCTAATTTGATTTCTTTCGCTATTTCTGTGTCAAAATATGAGCTAAAAACTAAAGCTCCTTTTTTCCAGTTATTCTCATCTGCTTCTTCATCTGTATAAGCTTCATTTGGAAAAAGTGCTCTAAAAGTAGTTTCAGAAATATCTTGATAATCAGGAGCAGACCAAACTCTTTTTCTCAAAGGATTTTTAGGTGCTAGTAATTTATAAATTTTTAGAGTTCCTTTAGCAGAAACAAATTCTCCGTTTAAGTTTTTTGTATCAACTTTTAATATATTGTTCTTGGTGTTTTTATCAATTTTAGTATCCAAAGAAATAGAAGCTAATAAACTGTGGTACCCTATTTTTATAACGTTTGTAGCGCTGTGACTTTCTCCATTAATGTCGGTTACGTCAGCAGTAATTTCATAATTAAAAATTGGTAAACTTGCTTTTGAAACACTTTCATCAGGCATTGCTTTAAATACAATTTTGAATTCCCCTTTTTCATTGGTAATACCTTCACCGTGTGTAATTTCTTGTGCTTCAGAAGTTGCTCCCGGTCTACGCCAAAACCACCAATTTGGATATTGCACTTTTCTAGATACTCTATAAACCACTTTTGCATCTGTAATACTTGCGCCAGAAAACGCTTTCGCAAAACCTTTTACAGTAACAGAATCGTTTAGTTTAAAACTTTCTTTTATAGGTTTAAACTCAGTTTCAAATTTGGGTCTTTTGTATTCTTCTACGGAGAAGCTATAATGGTTATAATCAAAATTACTAATAACCTTATTATCTTGTTCTAAAACCTCAGGTTTAGAGGTGATTAAGTACTGACCTGTTAACCCATTATTTGGTAAAATGAATTCTCCTGAAACTGATCCAAATTCATTTAGTGTTAAATTGATTTTTTTTATTTCTTGATGATGAACATCAAATAACCTTATATCAACTTTTTTATTTTTTAAAACTTCAGATTTCTCTCCTTTTTTTTGGATTACAATTGCTTTAAAATAAACAGTTTGCCCTGGTCTGTAAATACTTCTATCTGTAAAAATAAAGGACTTAATCAATGCTCTTTCATTCTTTTTATAATCTTTTGAACTATTTTTATATAGATAAAGGTTCCCAAAAGAGGTACTATCATTTTTAGTTTTTACTGAAATTTCTACCTTTTGATAATAGTTGCTACTTTTAAAAGAAGCAAAACCATTTTTATCTGTAATTAGTTTTTTGTTAATAGAAGCACCTCTATTCTTTTTCTTATTTTTAACATGTATTTCAGCATTTTTAATAGGTTTTCCTGTGTTTCTGTCTACAATTTGATAATTGTATCTTCCATCAAAATTATTTTCTATTAAAGTTAAATTTGTAACTTGAATAGTAGTTGTTCCATAGATGTTTTCTTTATTAATTTCTTCTTTTTCAGAAGCAAGAATTAAATAATTACCATTATTGAATTTAGGAACAATAACCTCTGTTGTATGTTGAAGAAAGTCTTTGTCATCGCGCAATTTTTGATGCCAAGTATGTGTTTTTTTAAAGCTATTTATAAGAGAAATTCTATCTTTAAATAGATGGGTTTTATTAAACTGTACTAATTGTTCTTGTGTAATTATATATGCTGTAAAAAATAGTTTTTCAACGTTTTTATACTGTACTAATAGTCTTGAGTTTTTATTGATAGGTATGTACTCTTCAGTAGTAATTGATATTGTTTTTTGTGTAATTTGAGATTTTAAAAAAGTACATTTTTTTGCACCTAAACTTTTAGGAAATTGTTTAATAATACTATTACAAACATCTATTGCAGAACTATTTCTAAATCTTTTGTGTTCCTCTTTTGTGTTTAAATAGCTACTTGCCTCTTCTCTGTAAAATTTTGAAATTTCAAAAGCATATAATCCGCTGACTTCATTTTTTTTAAAATTTTCAAAAGATTTCTTCAATGTAGCATATAACACATCTTCTTTACCGTTAAAAGTTGCATGTTGTTTTACAAAATTTATTCTGTGTAAGTCAATATCTACTAATGCTTTTAAGTCATTTCTTTTTAAATGAAACTCAATTAATTTTTGATAAACTTTTAATGCATTAAACTGAAGCGATAAGCTGTCTTTTGAAACTAAATTTAGTTTTGAAAATGTATTCAGATCACTCAAATAAGCAACACTGTCTACAGTAAATTTATAGGAAGGTCTTGTAATTGAAGTTTCAGAAGACTTGTAAAACGCCAAGGCATTATTTGCTAAAAAGTCATATAAAGTAGGTTTGTAGTTTTTTGATCCTTTTTGTATGTGTAAAATATCGGAGAAATCATAAATATCAGTTTTTTGAAGTTGCTCACTGTTTTCTAAAGAAGCTTCAAAATAACAATGAACTTCTTTAAAAAGTGTATTTAAATCCCAAGTTCTAAAATCTAGTGCATCAACCTTTTTTTCTGTTTTTGTTCGGTTGTAAAATTTATATCTATTCTGTTTAAAATATTGCCAATACAAAGTAGCTAAGACATTTTCTAATATGTTTTTCGTAGGAAATTCACTTTTTAAAATATGTTTTTTAAAGGAATTAATCACTTTTAATTGTGCGTCTTCTTCTAATATTAGAGAAAATTTACTTTTATAAAAAAGTGATTTTATAATTTGTGGAGAATTTTTTTCTTTTTCGGCTTTTGCATAGATTTCTTCTGCAATTTTTAAGGCTGATTTTGGTAAATTATCAATTTCAAATTTCTCAACTTCTAACCATAGATCTTTAAAGTTATGTTGGGCATTTACTATGTTGGAAAATAAGATAATTATTAATAATGATGTAATAAGTTTTTTCATATTTCAAAGGATTAATGCAGTTAGAAGCATGAGTATATCATTTAATAAAACAAACTAAAATTAGTATACTTACCTTTTTTAGTATGTAAAACTATTTTTTAATTGAGTTTCGTTCTAAAGATACTTTATATTGTACAAAGCTTTTGTATTTTTACTTTTTATAAAAATTAATTGTTAATGAACATTCATTTTATTGCTATTGGTGGTAGCGCAATGCACAATCTTGCAATTGCTTTAAATCAAAAAGGATACCAAATTTCTGGAAGTGATGATACAATTCACAATCCTTCAAAATCTAGATTAGAAAAATACGGTTTATTGCCTAAAGAATTTGGTTGGTTTCCAGAGAAAATTTCATCAGAATTAGATGTAATTATTTTAGGTATGCATGCTAAAAAAGACAATCCAGAGCTTTTGAGAGCGCAAGAATTAGGGCTAAAAATTTATTCTTATCCAGAGTTTTTATATGAACAATCTAAAGACAAAACTAGAGTTGTAATTGGCGGTTCTCATGGGAAAACGACTATAACTTCTATGATTTTACATGTGTTAAATTATCATGAAAAAGAAGTAGATTATATGGTTGGTGCTCAATTAGAAGGTTTTGAAACCATGGTTCACTTAACAGAAGAAAATGAATTTATTGTTTTAGAAGGCGATGAATATTTAAGTTCACCAATAGATATGCGTCCTAAATTTCATTTATACAAACCAAATATTGCTTTGTTAAGCGGAATTGCTTGGGATCATATTAATGTTTTTCCAACATTTGAAAATTATGTAGAACAGTTTAGAATTTTTACTGATTCTCTAATTAAGGGAGGAATTATGGTGTATAATGAAGAAGATGAAATTGTAAAAGATGTTGTAGAGTCTTCAGAAAATCATTTTAAAAAAAACACCTATAAAACTCCAGAACATTTTATAAAAAATGGGATTACTTTTTTAGAAACTCCGGAAGGTGATTTGCCTTTAGAAATTTTTGGAAATCATAATTTACAAAATTTAGCAGGGGCTAAGTGGATTTGCCAACACATGGGAATTGATGAAGATGATTTTTATGAAGCTGTTGCAAGTTTTAAAGGGGCAAGTAAGCGATTAGAAAAAATTGCTGAATCTAAATCTACCGTTTTTTTTAAAGATTTTGCTCACAGTCCAAGTAAAGTTGAAGCAACTACAAATGCAGTAAAAGAACAATACTCTGAAAGAACAGTTTTTGCATGTTTAGAATTACATACGTATTCTAGTTTGAATGCAGAATTTTTAGCAGAATACAAAGGAGCTTTAGATAAGGCAGATAAAGCAGTTGTTTTTTATTCCCCGCATGCTGTGAAAATTAAACAATTAGAAGAAGTTACAGCCCAACAAATTGCAAATTCTTTTGAAAGAGATGATTTAATTATCTATACGAATCCACAAGAATTTAAAGACTTTTTGTTTCGTCAGAACTTAGAGAACACAGCAGTTGTTTTAATGAGTTCTGGGAATTATGGGGGTTTAGATTTTGAAGAAGTTAAGGGTTTGGTTTAGTTTTTTTTAATCCTAGTTGCACTAGCTTTTCTCTTTGCCAGTTTTTATCAGTTGTTCTTTTAAATAACCAAGTTCTATGATCTTTATTGAAAATAGATTTGTAAATAATATTTAATCTACTCTTTGAAAATATAATTAAGTTTGTTTTCTTTGAATGATTGTTAGCAAATTTTAAGTCGGTTATAGATCTTTCAAAAGCTTGAATCTGTTTTTTAGATTCATCATTTTGTTCAAAACCAATAGACTCAATTTCTCCAAAAGCTATATAACAAATAGATAAAAAATTATTTAAAGGGTTAAATAATTTTTCAAATCGTTTAACTGCTTTTTTTGTGTCAGTTTTTTGTGATAACAAAAAAACATCATATGCATTTCTTAATGCAATTTTTTTATACTGCATTCCATGATCATTAATTTGATTTGAAATTATTGATAAGCATAACTGATTTTCAAAGCTTAAAAAATGGATATCATTTATTTTTTGAGCATCTTTTACAACAAATTCATAGTTAAATTCATCAGCATATTTTTCAATTAATAATTCTTTATGAATTTCTACAGCAGCTATTCTATTTTCTTTTTGTAGCCTTGAATAATGCTTGAACTGTGGAAATTCATAACTGTCTTTAGATACCTTAGAATAACTATTTGAAGTTAAAATTTCAATAGCTCTTGGGTAGTCTTTTTTAGAAAAGATGAAATCGATATCCCCAACCATTCTTTCTGCAATATCTGCATACAAACCCTCTAACAAATTACCCGTTCCTTTTAAAAAGATAGGAGTGATGTTATTTGATAATAATAACTCATTTATTTCTTTTGCTTGCGTTATTATTTGTTGATTTCTTTCTCTATTTAAATCAGTAATATGAATCATATAATTCACTAATTCTTCAGGTAAATAATGAAGGAAGTTAGCATGTTTTAGATTACAATACAAAGCAGGGAAAACATAATGAGCAGTACTAACTTTTACGAGATTATCCCAGTCTATTTCTGTTGTTTTTAATAGATGTTCAATTTCCTTTTTATTCTTTTCCTCTAAAGAAATAGTCAAACATTTTGCAATAAAAAATAAAATTTCTTTATAGTTCATTCTTGAAAATTTTAGAAACAGTTTGTATCATTTCATTATTATTAGAATAGGTAATTTGATAACAGTTTAATTCTTCAAACCAATCTAAAAATATTTGTGCATTTTCTTTGATTGGTGAAAGCCAAGAATCTGGAACCAATTGTTGAAATGCATCAATTTTAGAGATTTTATTACAAACCATTTTAGCACCTTTTTCATATTTTATAAACACTAAGTCATTACAGGGTAAATGCGCGAAATAATTATCATTATTTGGTTTTAGATAGCGTACAATTTTATTTAGTCTTTTAAAATTATATTCAGCTGTAGTTTCTAACTCAGGATAAATAGGAAGTAAGGTTTCTAAGCTATTTTTTTTAATAGATATTGATGCAGGAAAACTGTATACTTCTTGTTTTTTTACATCAATAGGTACAAAATCATCTGCTAAACATGTAAAACCATTTGCTTGTAATATAGCTAAAGAAGTACTTTTTCCATTGCCAGAATCCCCTAAAAAGAGAATGGATTTTTCACCATTACTAACTGCAGATGCATGAAAAACTCCCATCCATTCACTTTCTTTTTTTTGATGAATTTTCTGAATAAATTGCATAGAAAATTTGCCTTGAAAATAATGAATGTTTTTATTGCTCCAAGCTCCAATTAATTCTTTATCTACTATAAGAAAGATGTAATTGTTATTTATAAAAACATCGAACTCAAAATCGAAACTTTCACTATTATCAATACCTAAATGTGAAAATTTTGGATGTACAAGTGAAAGCTCTTTTTCGCTTAAATAGGAAACTTTAAAAACTAGATTATTTACTTTGTAGTATTTTATAAAGTGAAATGATTTTGGAGTTTTTATGTCTCTATAATCATTTATCAATTTAGAGTCAATAATGCTTTTAGGTTCGTAAATTCTTTTTTCTAAATCTAATATAAAATCGATCGTTTTTTCTAAAGGAATCGCTAGTTTTTTAGATAAGGTTTCTGCAATTTTATTTACTGAAACTCCTCTGCTCAATCTTTTTAAAATAGCTGCAGTTGTATTTTCTAGAATAAGATATTCATTACTGCTTTCAAACCAAACAATAGTTTTGTTTTCCGTTGTTTTATATAAGAAATTTGATTGTTTTTTCATAAAGAATAAATGTAGTTGTTTTATTATTTACATAAAATTAAAAACGCCTCAATTTTGAGGCGTTTTTATAAAAGAGTTTACGATTTATTAAAAGCTAGTTACAAAAGCTAGTTACAAAAGCTTCTTGAGAAGCTGTTTGAGCTTTTTGTGGATGTAAAATGAGATAAGTTCCTAACGAAGCTAACGCTATATATTTAACATAATTTCCAATTTTTTTAGTTGCTTACTAATGAGAAATTTCTTGAGTACTATTTATTGTGTTTTCTATATTTTTTTTATAAAGTATTTTTTTACAATCTAGTTATTATTCAAAAACTATTTTCTTACTTACTTTCCCTGTGCTAGTTTGTAATTTTACAAAATAAATACCCGTTGCTAATTTAGGTAAAGAGATATCTTTAACACCATTAGCTTCAAAAGAAGAAACTATCATTTTTTTTCCAAGAATATTAAATACAGAAACAGATGTTTTACCTTGTGTTAAACCAGCTATTCTTAATGTTGTTACATCAGATTTATAAATACTTACGCTATTTAATACTGTATTATGAACATTTTCAATACTTAAAGTTTTAGCTACTGTGTGTAAATAAAAACGACCAACATCATTTAAAGTAGCTGCTAAAGTAATTTTATACTCAGTATTTGTTTCATCTAAACGAGTAAATATATTTTCTTGTCTGTCTTCTAAATATATTTTAATTCGTTCAGGTAAATTAGATGAAATTACATTGAAAGTAATTTCTTTTTCATCATTAGCATTTACACCTATAGGTATAATTGTGTTTTCTAAATTAGAGTTTGGAAGAGATTGAATTTGAAATTTTTTACCTTCATTTTCTTCTATTAAATGTGAGTAAACAGCAAATGGAGAAGAACCATTAAATAACTCTCCTTCATAACCAACATCAAAACGATTTGTAGCATTATCCAAAAAGTAAACTGTTGCATATTGATGTATAGGACCATCTGTGATTGATAACTTAATTTTCGTTTTGTCTCCTTCTCCTTTTTGGAAAGTGTCAGCATTATGATCTTGATTAGCTTCATCAAAATTAAATGTTCCGCCACCAGAATTTGCTTTTACAAAGAAACCCTGACCAGGTGCTATTTTAAAATTTTGACCAACAGTTTTAACCTCAAATTCGCCATTTGAACCTAGAGTTTGATTAAATACCCACATTGTTTTAGTTTCAGAAATTGCACTTTCATCATCTAAAAAAGTAGCACTACTTAAGAAAGAAGTATAAGGATTTCCTAAAAGGTTAAAATGTTTTCCACCTGTAGAAAGAAGACCATTTATACCTGCATCAGTTGTGTTTAAATTACCAGTAAAAGAAATGTCTCCAGCAATAGATCCTCTTTTTATAGCATATCCTACTCCAGAAGTAAATGTATCATCATTACTACCATTTTCTTGTAAATAAGACCAAGTATCTGAATCTGTAGTATAGGTTGCTAAACCTCTTTTTGTACTACTTGTAGCTAAACCATTCGAAGTTGCATAAGCATTATTGTAAGTTTCACCTACAATAGGAGAACCTATTAAAAACCAGCCATTTAAATTACCGGAAACAAAATCTATTGTTCTATTATATGTTATGTTCCCAGTAACTGTTGAAGTACCTTCTGCTATTAAACTAGCTCCAGACGCCAAAGTAATATTAGTTACAGTTATTGATGATCCAGTAGTTATGGTTGGATAATTGGTTAAACCAGAAGATATAAATACATTTTCACTTGCAGTTGGAAGTGCACCTGTACTCCAGTTTGTGGTCTTTGCCCAATCGTTATCAGTAGTTCCATTCCACTCATTTGTAATAGACGGAGTTGCATATGCTGAGACTTTGATGTCCAAAGGATTATCACTTCTTTGTACCTGCCAATTATCAGTGTTATTTATAGCTGCTAATAGAAGAGCTTTAGTTCCAGATAGTGTACCTGTATATCTATGATTATTAATTTCAGTAACACCTGGGTTTAAAGAAATACAATTTTCTCCATTTGTGAGACCCTTCGGTAACATTGAATATGCATTACCGGTAAGGTTAGCTCCATTGTTCCATTTGGTGGTCGTATTGTAATCATCAGGAGTATAATCATTATGAATTGCAGCTAAAAAAATAGGTGCTGGTGGTTTTACGCCACTACCACCTTTATAAGCTAATACTTGATCACCAGATATTAAACTCCAACTACTACCTGAAGTTAAAGCTGCAGTACCTCCTCCTGTTACAGTAAAAATATCAGGTGCACTCTCTTCAATGTGAACTATTGTTCCACTAGTTAATTTTCCAACAGGAGCAGTATAGAGGATATGCCTTTCTGTATTATTAAACCAAGCATTTCCTGTTGCACTCCACCCTTGATCTGAAAAGTAAATTTTTTCTCCAGCTGGAATAGTTTTTAATGCTATCCATGTAAATTGATCATTTGCACTTTCGTGATAACCAATAAAAGCAATATCTCCAGTATTTAAAGTTTGAGACTCTAAAACGTAAGATATAAGAGTAAATAAAAATAATAATAAAATTTTCAATGAGTTTTTTTGTTTCATAGCAATTGTTTTTGAACTATAAAAATATGAAAAAATAAATTAAAAAAACGTAAATGATTGTTTATCTATAAGTTAGCTATATAGTTAGCCGGTATTTTTTTAGAAATACCCTATAAGTTAAAGGGAGTGTAAATGAATTACCTATAGAGGTTAACTTTTACGCCAAAAGAAAGGAGTAAATAATATAAGAACCGTAAATAATTCTAGACGCCCAATTAACATTAAAAAAGAACAAAACCACTTTGCGCCTGCTGTTAAGTGATTAAAATTATCTACAGGACTTACTTTACCAATAGCGGGACCAATATTTCCTAACGAAGAAGCAGATGCACCAACTGCAGACATAAAATCTAATCCCAAAAAGGTTAATACAACAGAGCCAATAATAAAAATAAGCATGTAAATTATGAAAAATGATAAAATATTAAATACAATATTTTTTGGTACAGATTTTTCATCATAACGTACAGGTATAATTGCATTTGGATGCAATGCTTTCTTAAATTCAAGAAAACTATTTTTTAACATTACAATATGTCTCACAACTTTTACCCCACCAGAAGTAGAACCTGCAGAACCTCCTAAAAAGAATAAAGCAAAGAAAATACCTGTAGCAGAGTAGTTCCACATAGTAAAATCTGCACTCACAAAACCTGTTGTAGTAATTACAGAAATTACTTGAAAAAGTGCATGCCTAATAGCACTTTCTGTTTCTCCGTATATTTTAGGATGTGCTAAAACGGTTTGTAAATTTGGATCTTGGTAAAATAATATAATTATTGTTACAATTGCAGAGGCACCTAATACTGCATAAGAATAATATCTAAACTCTTCACTTTGTATTACTTTTTGAACCTTTCCTTTTAGCGCAAAATAGGTAAGTACAAAGTTTGTACCTGCAATAAACATGAATAGTATAATAATGTATTGAACCCAAGGCATTCCATTATAAAAAGAAACACTATCTGCTTTGGTAGAAAAACCACCTGTACTCATTGTAGACATTGCATGGTTTATGGCGTCAAACCAAGTCATTCCGGCAAGTTTTAGAAGTAAGAACTCTAATAGTGTTAAGAAGATATAAATTAAATACAACCTTTTTGCTGTATCCGTAATTCTAGGATGTAATTTATCTGCTGAAGGTCCTGGAGCTTCTGCCATAAATAATTGCATTCCTCCAATTCCTAAAAGTGGTAAAATTGCAATTGTTAAAACAATAATTCCCATTCCACCAATCCAATGTGTTGCACTTCGCCAAAATAAAATTCCTTTTGGCATCGCTTCTATATCTGTAAGAATTGTAGAACCTGTAGTAGAATACCCAGAAACAGTTTCAAAAAAAGCATTTGTAATACTTGGTATTGTTCCTGATAATAAATAAGGCAACATACCCGTAAAAGATAAGGTTAACCATCCTAGGGTTACAATTAAATAACCTTCTTTTTTCTGTATGTTTGTACTTGTTGGTTTGTTAAAAAAGTAAAGCAATAGACCAATAGTTACAGTAATAATTCCTGCATTTAAGATTCCCCATTTTTCTGTTTCTTCATGAAAAAAACTAAAAGGAAATGCAATAAACATAAACAAGCCATTTAAAATAGCTGTAATGCCTAAAAAGCGGAAAATTATTTTTTTATTTAAAGACCTCATCTGTTATTTAAATAGACTTTCTAAGTCTTCTATTGCTTCTGGTAAACAAAACACAATAACTTTATCGCCACTTTCCATTTGAACGTTCCCGTTTGGCATCATTGCTTTTTCGTTTCTAATAAACCCTCCAAAAACGGCTTCTCTTGGAAAATGTAAATCTTTAATAGGTTTCTTAGTAATTCTTGCATTTGGCTGAACTTCAAATTCAAAAACTTCTGCATCTATATTGTGTAAATTAGCAAGCGCTAAAATTTCACCTTTTCTTATATGTCTAAAAATATTACTTGCAGCAATTAGTTTTTTATTTATAAGAGATTCAATTCCTATTGTTTGAGATATATCTATATAATCCATATTCTCAACCAATGCAATTGTCTTTTGAACACCTTTAGATTTTGCCACTAAACAAGACATAATATTGGTTTCAGAATTTCCTGTAACTGCAATAAAAGCATCCATTTCTCTTATATTTTCGTCCTCTAAGAGCTCTAAATCTCTTCCGTCTCCGCAAACAACTAAAGTCTTATTAAGTTCTTCTGCTAAAACTTCTGCTTTCTCTTTATTTTTTTCAATTAATTTTACTTTAAAATTGTCTTTACAAAGGTTTCTTGCAGTTTTTTCTCCGATACTACTTCCGCCAAGGATCATTACATTTTTAATGTGATATTGCTTTTTACCAATAATAGGGTATAAGTCTTTCATGCTATAATTTGGCACACAAAAGTAGACTTGGTCATTTACTTGGTAAGTAGTATCTCCTCTAGGTATAATTGTTTGAGACACGCCTTCTCTTTTAATTGCAATAGTTGTAAAATCTACATTTGTAAATTTTTGTTTTGCTTCTTTTACTGTTAAATCTACTATGGGAGATGTGTATGAAAGAGCTGTTCCCAAAACATTAAAAACACCACTTTCAAAAGCTACAGTATCATTAAATGAAGATTGATGTAACAGCATTTTTATTTCATTTGCTGCTAGTTCTTGTGGAGAAATCATAAAATCTACACCGAATTTTGTAAAATCAACTTCGCAGTTATTTAAAAACTCGGGATTATCTATTCTAGCAATTGTTTTCTTTGCACCTAAAGATTTACCAATAACAGAAATAGTAAAATTTGTGTTTTGACTATCTGTAACAGCAATTAATAAATCTGCTTTATCTATGCCAATTTCTTTTAGTAATTTTATAGAAGTAGCATCACCTTTTTTGGTAATTACATCTAAATGATTGTTGATGTAGTTTAAGCGTTCTCTATCAAAATCTATAATATACGTATCTTGAGATTCGTAAGAAAGAAGTTTAGCTAAGTGAAAACCAACGTCTCCAGCTCCAGCTATTATAATTTTCATATGTTAAATATAGAAATAAGGTACAAAGATATAAAGAGTTGTTGAAGAATGGGTAAAAAAATCTGATTTTTAAAACTTAGAAGAGATTTCGTATTTTTATAAAAAAAGAAAATGGAAAAGCTTACCATTAAATCTTGGGCACTAGATGATAGGCCAAGAGAAAAACTGTTGGCTAAGGGAAAAGCCTCTCTTTCTGATGCTGAATTGATAGCAATACTTATTGGTTCTGGAAACCGACAGGAAAGCGCAGTAGCATTATCTAAAAGAATTTTACAATCTGTAGATGGAAACATCAATGAACTAGCAAGAGTATCCGTAGAAAAATTAACAACTTTTAAAGGAATAGGAGAGGCAAAAGCAATTGCTATTATTACCGCATTAGAAATAGGGAAAAGACGTCAATTAGAAACGGCTTTAGAGAAACCTAAAATTACAAGTAGTAAAGATGTTTTTAATGTAATGCAACCAATTATAGGTGATTTTGAGCATGAAGAGTTTTGGGTATTATTTTTAAATAATTCAAACAAAGTACTCTCAAAAAATCAATTAAGTAAAGGTGGTTTAACAGCAACAGTTGTAGATATAAGAATCCTTTTTAAAAGAGCTTTCGAAATTTCTTCAGTAGCCATAATTGTTTGTCATAATCATCCATCAGGAAAATTACAACCTAGTAATGCTGATAAACAGCTTACTCAGAAAATTAAAGAAGCAGGAACTACTTTAGATATAAAGCTGCTAGATCATTTAATTATTACCGAAAAAGCGTATTTTAGCTTTGCAGACGAAGGATTGTTATAGATTGTGAAAAGTAGTGTTTTTTCAATGTAAACTATAACAAAAAAACTAGCAACTGAGAGAAATGATATTAGTTTATACACATAAAATTACACCAAGAGTTCGTTATATCTTTAAACATATACTTACTCGAACTTTATTAATCCCTGTAGATTTTACTTCTAAAATAGAAGAATTTGTTGCGCATAATGGACCAAAATTAACGTATACAAAAAACCCTTTAGGAAATGAATTCTTTATAAAAAGCAACAATTTACTTTTTGAGCAAGGTGTAAATTATTTAGAAATTAATATCCAAAAATGGGATGACGTTCCTTGTTTTTTTAATGCAGGAGCAAAATCAGCAATTCCTTATGATCTTTTTGCAGCAAGTTTTTACCTTATAACTAGATATGAAGAATATTTACCACATGTAAAAGATATTCATGGACGCTTTACCGCAGAACAAAGTTTAGCATATAAATATCGTTTTTTAGAAAAACCAGTAATAGATATTTGGGCGTATAAATTGTTAGAAGCATTAAAAGAAAAGTTTCCAGATTATGAATATAAAAAACGTTCATATGAATTTATATCTACAGTAGATATTGATAATGCTTATGCTTATAAGTACAAAAGTTTAGTTAGAACTGTTGGAGGTTTTCTAAATGACCTTTTTCAATTTAAGTTTTTAGAACTTTGGAATCGTTTTGCAGTAGTTTTTAAACTAAAAAAAGATCCTTTTGATACATTTGATAAAATTATCAGCCTAAAAAATGAATACAACGTTAGAACTATTTTTTTCTTTTTAATAGGAGATTATACAACTTTTGATACCAATGTTTCTTCCTCCAAAAATAAGTATAGACTGTTAATTAAAGACATGGTAGATTATGCTAGAGTTGGTTTGCATCCTTCTTATTTTACTATGAAAAATATGGGGACTCTTAAGAAAGAAAAAGAACGATTAGAGGGAATAACAAACATGCCTATTTTACGTTCTAGACAACATTATTTACGATTCAATTTACCAGAAACGTATCAGCATTTAATAGATTTAGAAATTTTAGAAGATTATTCTATGGGCTATGCAAGTAATGTTGGTTTTAGAGCAAGCACATGTACTCCTTTTTATTTTTATGATTTAGATTTTGAAATACAAACGCCACTTAAAATATTTCCTTTTGCTTTAATGGATACTACTTTAAATGATTATATGAAGTTAACTCCAAGGCAATCTTTAGGTAGAATTAGAGATTTAAAAAATGAAGTAAAAGCTGTAAACGGAACCTTTATTACGCTATTTCATAATGAAAGTTTAAGCAATTATTTACGTTGGAAAGGTTGGAGAAGGTTGTATGAATCTATGATAAAAATTGCCACATCTTAAAATGATTGAATACGTAAAAAGAAAAGAGCTAGACGTAGAAAAATATAATACATGCGTTCAAAATTCTTTGCAAAGCAATGTCTATGCTTTTTCTTGGTATTTAGATATTGTTTGTGATAATTGGAATGTTTTAGTATTGGGAGATTATGAAACTGTAATGCCAATTCCTTTTCGTAAAAAGTATGGTATTAAATATGTATATCCACCTTTTTGGTTATTACAATTAGGTATTTTTTCTTCGGATAAAGAGCAAGGTATTAATTCTTTTTTAACTGTTTTGTTTGATACATTTAAATCTGTAGAATTAAGACTAAATACTAAAAATTTAAAGATTGAATCTAATAACTTAATTTCTAAACAAATGCAATATTTGTCTTTAGATAAAAATTACGATACAATTTTTAAAGAATACAGAAAAGATAGAAAAAAGGATTTACAGAAAGCAATTAAACAAGATTTAATAGAAAAATGGAATGATAATCCTGAGAAATTAATTAAACTTTTTAAAAACAACGTAGGTAAAAGAACTCCTTATATTGTTGAAAAAGATTATGTAAATTTATTAAGATTAATAAATGAGTGTATTAAGAATAGGGTAGGAGAAGTGCTATCAATTTACGATGCAAATAATAATTTAGTGGCTTCTGGATTTTTTCTTAAAAATAAAGATGAGGTTACTATATTGGTTTCATCTACAGATTTTAAGAATCGAAAAAATGGCGCTAATACTTTTTTAATTGATAGGGCCATTTATAAATATCATAAGAATTTTGAAACCTTTAATTTTGGAGGTTCTTCAATGCAAACAATTGCGAAATATTTTTTAAGTTTTGGGGGTAAATCTGCCGATTATCAGCAGATAAATTATAATAATTTACCTCTTTTATTAAAGCTTTTTAAAAGATAGAATTTATAAATTTCCTGTGTTTTTTTGGTATTTTTTTATTGAATATAATTTTAGTAAAGTCTTCTTTATAAGGCTCTTTTTTCCTAATTACTTTACATGGATTTCCAACAGCAATTGAGTTAGAAGGAATGTCTTTGGTAACAACAGAATTTGCTCCAATAATTACATTGTTTCCAATATTTACTTCAGGTAAAACAGTTGAGTTTGTACCAATCCAAACATTATTTCCAATAGTAATTGGTTTAGCATCTATGTGTTTTCTTAGATTAGAAGAATCATGGTTAGAAGAAATAATAGAAACACTAGGGGCTAACTCAATATTATTACCAAATATAATACCATTATTTGCTTGTATATAATTGTTTAAACCATCACCAGGATCACACATTATTCCTTTTGTAATTTTTTGAGGCGCTAAAACCTTAGATGTAAAATGAACTGGCCATTTCACCTTCGGATTCAAACGAAATAATTTCTGAGGAATTAAATAATGAAAAAACAAAATATAATATCGTTGATATCCATATTTTGGTCTGTAATACTCAGGATACAACCAGTTGATTATCCATCCGAAAATTAAAAAATCTAATTTACTTAACATTATTTTACTTTATTTTGACATAAATAGACGTACCATTGAGCAATAATCTCATTATAATCGTTAGATTTTCTTTTTACTTTTAAATCATTTTTACGTATTAGTAAAAGAAGTTGATTTGTAATTGGTTGATAATTATTCCAATCATTTTTCTTCAATTTTTTTTGTTTTATAAAAGTAGAGAAAAATGGTTTTATTTTATTTTTAATCTTTTGGAATTTTAAGTTTCTATTTGTTGGTTGTTGCTCATTACTAAAATTAACTTCAAATCTATTAAAATATTCCTCAATTAAAACTTCATCAAAAAGTGTTTTTAATATTTTAAACTCATGAGGTACTGTTTTAAAGAACAACAATAATTCTTTATCCCAAAAAGGAGTTCTATGTTCAAAACCAAAAAAGTTGTAAAAACTTGCTGAGTTAAAAATATATTTGGCAATTTTTTCAGTGATATCATAGTTTTCAAAAACCGAACTTGGAATATTTTGATGATAATTTTTATCTAAATTTTTTAAATTAGTTTCAATTTCTTTTTTGAGTATCTTTTTTTCACTTAGAGTAAGATGATAATTGTTAAATTTTCTTTTTAAAATTAAGGGAACTATTTCTTTTGTTTTTAAATCTCTAGGAATTACTTTTAAAAATTGACTTCCACCTAATAAATCTCCGGAATAACCAGGTATAAAAATTGAATCTTTATGTATTAAATTGTTTTCTTTTAAATATTTTACAGCAAAATATTCTTGCAGATTTGGAGTAGAAGAAAATTTACCCGCAAAATGTGTAAACTCATTAAAATCATTACTGTTTAAAAAATCATTAGTTAATTCAGCATCATATTCAATAAAAAACCATTTGAAACCAAGCTTTTTTGCTACTCTTTTAGAGTTTTCAATTTCAGAACTTTTTGAACTACCATAAGTATAACAAATTACATTATTATAGTTGTGTTTTTTTAGAAAAACTGCAATTAATCTTGAGTCAAAACCAGCACTTAAAGGAATCACAACCATTTTATTATCTAAAGAACTTAAAAGTCTTTTAAAAGTATTTTCAAATGCAAGAGTAGCTTCTTTCTTTAAAGAAGAGTATGATATAGAACTTTCGTCTTTTATAGCATAGGTAAAGAAAAAGTTGTTTTCAATTATTTTATTATTTTTAATGATTAAATACTCGTTAGACTGAACTTGAAATACATTCTGTAGCAACGTTTTTTTACCACAAGTATGCAAAGAAGCTTTAAGTTCTAGCTTTGCTAACTTATTAAATTCGCTAATATTATATTTCTCTTTTAAGAAAACAATATCATCACTTATGTGAATTTTCTCATTTTTAAAAGTGTAAAAAAGAGGGAAAGAACGAGTAGTATCTGAAGCTATAAAAACAGCATTATCTACTTTAATTAGTACTGAGAAACACCCATTTATTTCTTTAATTTTTTTGATAAACTTTTCTTTAGATGTAATTTTATCTAAAAACAATAAAGCGTTCTCTTTTTGATAGAAATTGTTATTCCTGTCAAAAAAATATCCTTTTATAAATATTGATTCATTAGAATGCCATTTAAAGCCTTTATTTATTTTTAAAGAAATATCCATTTTTATTGATAAGCTATTTTCTTTTCTTTTGATGTCTTCAAAAGGTAGAAAAATATTAAAATATTAAAAAGCATTCCTACTCCAGAGAAAAGTATGAGAGAAATTATAATGTTATTATAAAAATAATAACCAATAAACATTGCTAAAAACCTAAATACTAATGTTATTGAATCAAAAATAAGTATTGTTTTTTGTTTGTTTAAAATTACAATTAACGAAGTTAGAGGGTTACTAAGAAAAGCTATAAATAACCATGGAATTAAAATTCTAGAATATAAGCCTACATCAACCCAAATGTCACCAAAAATATAATCTAAGTAAAAAGAAATAATAATAAGAGGTGTGAAAATTAAGAAACTAATAAATAATAAATTTTTAGAGGTTCTAATTACTAAGTCATTCAAACTATCATCACTATTAAAAACCTTACTTGCTTTGTTAAAAAAAACTTGATTTACAGATTGCTGAATAATACCTACTGGTGCTCTTGTAAATTTTACTGCAAGACCATAAACTCCAACATTATCTAACCCAAAATATGCAGTAATTAAAAGTACAGGAAGTTCATTAGATAGGTTATTAGTTACATTAATTAATGTATTAAAAAACGGAATATCTTTATACTTTTTAGCTTGATGTAACATTCTTTTAAGAGTTACTTCATTCATTAAATTACTTATAGACTTTACAGATAGTTTTATTAAAATTAAAAGTTGTAATAATTGCCCAATAATATGTCCAGGAATTAAACCAAGATAATTAAAGGAACTAAAACCTGTTGCTATTTGAGTAGAACTCATTGCTATAGATTTTGTAATTAAGCCTTTAGAAATGTTTTTAAACATACTTGTTCTGTTATTCCAGTAATCAAATACAGATATAGAACCAAAAAAGAATATACTTATTGGTATTAAATAAATAAAATCTGAAAGTTCAGATATTTCAAAAACACTTAATAAATTATTTTTAAAAAAGAAAATTATTATTAATAATAAAGCACTAAAAAGTAAAACAAATATAATTGAGAAAAAGAATAAATTTATAGCGTCTTTATTATCTTTCGGTAAAATAATGGCTAATTCGTACTGTAAAGTGGATATAGGTTTTAGTATTAGTATTATAGAAGAAAACAATATATATATACCAAATAACTCTGTCGAAAATAATCTTGTAAGCACTAAAATAGAAGCATAAATAACTATCTGACTTATAGCAGAACCTGTTATTAATGTTAAAACATTTTTAACAAACTCTTTTTTTAAAAAAGAAAATAGTTGCATATTACAAACTAATAATAGTGTATTCAAATGTAATGTAAATGACAGAGATAAAACACATCTTTTTTGACTTAGATCATACTTTATGGGATTTTGAGAAAAATTCTGATTTAACATTTCAGAAAGTATTTTCGCATAATAATATAAAATTAGATTTAAATATTTTTTTAACTGTTTATAAACCTTTAAACCTTCAATATTGGAAGTTGTTTAGAGAGGAAAAAATAACAAAAAGTGAATTAAGATATGGGAGGCTAAAAAAAGCATTTGATGCTGTAAATTATACTGTTTCTGATGAGTTAATAGATGTTATAGCTATACAGTACATCGATTTTCTTCCAGATTTCAACCACCTTTTTGAAGGAACTTTTGAAATCTTAGATTATCTTAAAGAAAAGTATGAATTGCATATTATAACAAATGGTTTTGATGAGGTTCAGCATAAAAAAATGGTGAGCTCAAATATTTACCACTATTTTGATAAAATAATTACATCTGAATCCGTGGGGGCTAAAAAACCAAGTTCTAGAGTTTTTGAGTTCGCATTAGAAGTTGCAAACGCTAAAAAAGAAAATTCTGTTATGATTGGTGATAGTTTAGAAGCAGATATTAAAGGCGCTTTAAGCGTTGGTCTGCATGCCATTCATTGTGTTTTTGATAGTGCTAAATCAACAGATGAAGATTTTATCTCTGTAAATAACTTATTAGAAATAAAAGAATACCTTTAACAAAATATTTTATTTTTAAACTAAACATACCTAAAAAATGAAATCCCCCACTATGTTAAGTGTACTTATAAGCACTATTTTTTTTTTATCTTGCTCCAACCCTGTAGATTTTGATCAGCTAAATCAATATTCTTCAGAACAGGTTTTTTCTTTACCTTTTGTAGTCTTTACAATAGATGAGGCAAATTTTGATAGCACTGTTGAACCAGTTCCCTCAATTTTTGAAAGATCAAACTTTAAAATTCTCGATGGTACTTTTATGAAAGAGAGTTTAATACAATTAGAATTTGATTTCGAAATTAAGAATGGAATTAATAGAGCATTTAAAATTGAAATTATATTTCGAGAATTAGATTTTAATGGTATAGAAGGTCGTGAAGTTCATCTGTTAGAATTTAATGTCGATGCTAAAAATCAAGGTTTTACAGAAAAAGTTTTTATAACTAAAGCAGATTCTCCTGATATCCTCAATTTTTTAAGAGTAGAAATTAAGCTGACTTTAGAGGATGATTCAACTCCGATAGATCAAGCAGATGCTGGTGAACTTGAATTCAATTCAGGAATAACAGTTCACTCAAAAGCGAAGTTTTAGTATGAGAAAAGTCGTTTTAATTTTAGTGCTCGTTCTTGCAGTTAATACTTTTTCACAAAACAAACAGGTCTTATATGATTTTGCAGGTTTACCTCAAACTTTATTATTAAATCCTGGCTTAGAAAATAATTTAAAATTTCATGTTGGTTTGCCTTTGATATCTGGTTTTTCTGCAGAAATTGGCTCAACAGGTTTTTCTGTTGCAGATATTTTTGCAGATGATGGCAGGAATATTAATGAAAAAATGGCCTCAGTTTTAGATAATATAGACTCAAAGGATTATCTTAAACTAAATACTCAAATAGAAGTTTTTAGTGCTGGTTATCGCTTTAATGACAAAACATATTTAAGTTTTGGTTTTTATGAGGAATTAGATTTTATTTTCTTCTTACCTAAAGATGTTCTTACACTTGCAACTGAAGGAAATACAACGCCTTTAGGGAGGAGTTTTGATTTTTCTCATTTAAACATTAATGCAGATTTTTTAGGAGTAATTCATGCAGGAATAACTAGAAAAGTAAGCGAAAAATTGACTATTGGTGGTCGTTTAAAAATTTATTCATCTTCTATTAATGTAGAATCTATAAACAATTCCGGAACCTTTACTACTACTACACCAGGAGATAATAATCTATCTGTGAGTAAACTAGAGAATATAAATGTGACCTATAAAACTGCTGGTATAGCTAATGTTAGCGGAGGTTCAGTCTTAACAAATACATTTTTAGGAGGAAATTTAGGTCTTGGTGGAGATGTAGGTTTTTCATACAGCGTAACACCACAATTAAATGTTTCTGGAAGTCTGGTAGATTTTGGTTTTATAAAATATAGTAAGAATATTGAAAATACTACAAGAATAGGTGATTTTACAACGGAAGGATTGAATTTTCAGTATGATGATCAGGATCCCGATTATTGGAAACAATTAGAGGATGATTTTAAAGCAGAAATTCCAGAAGAAATTAACAACGATGCTTACAAAGCTTGGAGACCTGCAAAACTAAATGCTGCAATAAAATATAGCTTTGGTGATAGAAGAAGTGAATCTTGTTATGATAATACTTTCAAAGAATCATATACAGATGCTTTTGGTGTACAGTTGTATTCATTGTTTAGACCATTAAGAAACGAATATGCATTTACGGGTTTTTATGAAAAATCGATTACAAGCAAGATAGATGCAAAATTAACATATACGTTGGATAATTATTCTTATAATAATATAGGGTTGGGTATTTCCGCACAGATTTGGAATATGAATTTTTACGGAATAGTTGATAATATCGCACATTTGTCAGATATTTCGTCAGCAAAAAACGTTTCTTTACAATTCGGATTTAACCTACTATTTAATTAAAATGAAAAGCGCCTTAATAACTATATTTTTATTAGCTTCCAATTTTTTAGTGCTCGGACAAGAAGAGAAAGTGAGTAATTATTAATATATAATTGTGCCAGAACGTTTTTCTTTTTTAAAAGATGCAGACGAATATAAAACAAGTTTACTAACTAAATTTTTATTGCAAAAAAATGGGTACACAGTTTTTTAGAATAAAGAATTGCCATCCGAGATAATTAAAAATAGATATTTAGCATTAACCGCAAACGGGTAAATAACTCTTCTATGTTTGCTACTAAAATAACAATAGTTTTAAAATATTGTTTTGGTAAGGAATTATATTCTTCTAAAGAAGGGGTAAGTAGGTTAAAAGAGTTTAAAAAAGCATACCAAGAAGCTATTAGAAACGCTCATGCTACAATAGATTTAAAATATTCTTATCAACCAAATGAAGTAAAACAAACTTTAGTTGAAGAAGGAAAACCTACAATTTCAATTCCAGCTAAAATCATTAATGGTGTAAAAGAAGTTTTACCTGTTAAAATTGAAAACCACACCAACAACAATGAAGGTATTACTCAGGTAAATACTTTAAGTGCACAACCAAAATAAAATGGTTTTCAATTAATAAACACTAAACCTGAAGTAATTTGTTATGCTTTAAAAACAAAAAATAAAGATTTATTTATTATTAAATATAAAAACGAAATCCTATATGAAAGTTCTGATAGTTGGATTGCAGAGTACTACAAAAACAATAAATTGGTTATAGAAAAATATAAGATTAATTTTTAATAACCATACTTATCTTTCCATCTGTTTTTTAAAATTTCTCTAAATTGATTTTCTCTTGGGTTTGTTCCTGGCTCGTATATTTTTGTGCCAGAAATTTCATCAGGTAAAAACTCTTGTGCTACAAAATTATTTGGATAATTATGTGAATACTGATAGTTTTTACCATACTCTAAATCCTTCATCAACTTAGTTGGTGCATTTCTTAAATGGAGAGGAATCGATAAATCTCCAGTTTTTTGTACTAAACTTTGCGCTTCATTAATTGCCATATAAGAAGCATTACTTTTAGTAGAATTTGCCAAATAAATAGCACATTGACTTAAAATAATTCTAGATTCTGGATGGCCAATTATAGAAACTGCTTGAAATGTATTATTTGCTAAAATTAATGCAGTAGGATTTGCATTACCAATATCTTCTGAAGCTAAAATTAACAATCTTCTGGCAATAAATTTCACATCTTCACCTCCTTCAATCATTCTTGCCAACCAATAAACTGCTGCATTTGGATCACTTCCTCGTATAGATTTTATAAATGCAGAAATAATATCATAATGTTGTTCACCAGTTTTGTCATATCTCACACTATTTTTCTGAACCTTTTCTAAGACTAAAGAATTTGTAATTTCTATTTCGTCATCTGTAGCAACTAATAATTCAAAAATATTAAGCAATTTTCGAGCATCTCCACTAGAAACTTGTAATAAAGCATCTGTTTCTTTAAGTGTAATTTTTTTGGTTGATAAAAGCACGTCTTTTTCCATTGCTCTATGTAGAAGAGCAATCAAATCGTCTTTGTCAAAAGAATTTAAAATATAAACTTGACAGCGAGAGAGTAGGGCAGGAATCACTTCAAAACTTGGGTTTTCTGTAGTTGCCCCAATTAAAGTAACCCAACCTTTTTCTACAGCTCCTAATAAAGAATCTTGTTGAGACTTACTAAATCTATGAATTTCATCAATAAATAAAATTGGATTTTTTGCTGTGAATAATCCCCCACCTTTTTTAGCTTTTTCTATTATTTCTCTAACATCTTTTACACCAGCACTAATTGCGCTTAAAGTATAAAAAGGTCTTTTAGATTCAGTAGCAATAATATTTGCTAAAGTTGTTTTTCCTATTCCTGGAGGCCCCCATAAAATTAAAGAAGGGATAATTCCTTGTTTAATTAATTTGGTTAAAACGCCATTTTTTCCAACTAAATGTTGCTGACTTATATAGTCTTCAAGCGTTTTTGGTCTAATTCTTTCTGCCAAAGGTTCATTCATACGGTAAAAATAGCAAAGATTTCTGACAGAAGTAGTAGATTTTATATTTGGTTAGATTTTTGTTATTTTTATATCTATGAAAGATGCAAATAATTTACAATTTTCTAAATCAGTTTTTTTAATTCCAACAATATATATAGTTAGTATTTGGGTTATTTATTGGGTCGAAATTACTTTTGGATATAATTTTAATAAGTTTGGAGTTTTTCCAAGAGATTTAGTAGGTTTTAGAGGTGTTTTTTTAACGCACTTTATTCATAGTGATGCAAACCATGTTTTTAATAATTCAATTCCGTTATTTGTCTTATTAGTTAGTTTATTTTACTTTTATAAAGATGTTGCTTATAAAGTATTACTTTTTGGAGGTTTTTTAACCGGTTTTATTACTTGGTTAATTGCTAGAGAATCTTTTCATATTGGTGCAAGTGGAATTGTATATTTACTTTTTAGCTTTGTTTTTTTTAGTGGAATAATAAAAAAGCACTACAGATTAGTAGCGCTTTCATTAATTATTATTTTTCTCTACGGGAGTATGATTTGGTATGTCTTACCTATAAAAGACGGGATGTCTTGGGAAGGACACCTCTCAGGTCTTGTAACAGGTTTCTTTTTCGCTTTTATTAAAAGGAAAAAAGGAATCGTTAAAAAGGAACATCAATTTTCTAAGACAGAATTCGATTTGTTATTTGATGAAAAAGGTAATTTTTCACCACCAAAAATAGAAGATGAGTTACAAGAATAAAAGGTGTTTTTTTATTTTTGTTAACTTCTAACTGTCACTAATCGTTGTCTTACCGTTTCATATAAGAAAGCGCCACAAGCTACAGAAACATTTAAGGAGGCTATTTCGCCTAATAGAGGTAACTTTGCTTTGTAATCTACCATTTTTAATATAGAAGGGTTTACACCTTTATTTTCTGATCCCATTACAATTGCAATTGGTTGATTTAAATTAATATCATAAACAGAGTCTTCTGTTTTTTCTGTGGCAGCAACTGTTTTAATATCTGATGCTTGTAATAGAAACAATGCATCCTTTATATGATCAACTTTACAAATTGGAATTTTAAAAGCGGCACCAGCAGAAGTTTTTATAGTTTCAGCATTTACTGGGGCACTTCCATTTTTTTGAATGATAATCCCGTTTACTCCTGTACATTCTGCAGTTCTTATGATGGCACCAAAATTTCTTACATCAGATAATTGATCTAAAAGTAAAAACAAAGGAATTTTTTCGCTTTCTATAACTTTATCAATTAATTCTTCCAAGTCGTAGAATTCTACGGGTGATATTTGAGCTACAGCACCTTGATGATTACTATTTTTAGATAGTCTATCTAGCTTTTCAACAGGAACCATACTTGTAGTAAGGTTTTTAGTTTTAATTAACTTATTTAGCTCATAAAACAATTCTCCTCGTAGACCTTTTTGCAAATACACTTTATTTATTGAAGAGCCACTTTCTATTGCTTCAATAATAGCTCTTATACCAAATATGTTTGTTGTTTCGATCAATACATTTTTATTTAAAAAAAAAATCGTAATCAATAGATTACGATTTTTTTACTTGTTTATAATAAATAAATTAGTTTATTGTAAAAGTAGTTGATGTACCAGCACCATAAGCACCGTTTGTACTAAATATTTGTACTCCATCTATAGAGATGCTAATTGCACCACCACCATCTTCGTATGCATCATATACTTCGAATAGGTAGTCTGAAGCTGGTAAACATGTAGCATCATTTTCAGTTCCGGTTGTTCCAGCAGCATAACCACCATAACCTGGTGTATCGTTATTTGATAACACAACATCTCCTGTTACTGTATCAGTAATTCTCCAGTATACTTCTTCTGGGTAAGAATCTAAAGAAACAGCAATTTTTAATTTACTCTCACCTGTAGAGCAACCTTTAGCTACATTAAGTGTAATCGATTCACCTACAAATAAATCTGCAGTTGCAGTCATAGCTATTGATAAAGTTTTATCTTGAATAATATCTAAATTAACGTCTTTAAATACAAGGTCAAGTGTTCCTTCGTTTGAATTTGCAGGAATTGTTACTGATGCAGGAGCTACATAAGAAGCTGCATCTAATGTACCGCTTAATGTTAGTGCTATAGTTCTAGTTTCACCAGTAATATTTGCGGTAAATACACTAATTGACTGTGCATAATCTTGACCTGGAGCAACAGTAATGTCGCCTAAGTAGGATTCAAACGAAGCATAGGTAGTTCCTGGAGCTTCTACTTCTTCTTTACAACTGCTAAATATAGATAAAGCAATAAAAAGTATTGAGTATAGTTTTAAATTTTTCATTTTTATATTTTATTTAGAATAAATAGGAGATTTTTCAACCTCCTATTCAAACATGTTTTATTAATTATTTTGAGTTGATATAAAAGGATTGAATTGTATTTCACCCTCTGGAATCTCAAAAGTCATACGTTCGTCATTGTAAGGAATTGATTCCCCAGAAAAAGATAAATGGTTTGTACCTCTAGTTGTACTAGCTTTGTTACGTTTCATAGCTAAGTAACTTTTACCTTCACCCCATAATTCAATTCTAGTCTGTAAGTAAATCTCATCTTTTAATTGTTGACCAGATAAACCGTCTATGTAAGAAGCATCTGGTACTCTTTGACTAACTAATGCTTTAAGTTCAGTTCTTGCCTGACCATCATTATTTGAAAACGCTGCATATTCTGCTGCTAAAAGATGCATTTCTGCAACTCTCATGTACACATAATCTGCTTTCACAATTTGAGAAGTACCATATCTTGTTTTATCAGAATCATAAAACTTGTTTAGAGGCATTAAATGTGTATAAGCTCCTGGGCTGTCATTAAATTGAGCTTTTCTTGCGTCATCAGCAGGAATTGCATCAAAAAGAAGATCATCCATAGACTTAGCATCCCCAAATGCTGGGTAACTATAACTATAATAATCCATTTGACCCCACCAAGAAACTAGACCTAATCCAATTTCCTCATTTAAATCAACACCCCACATCCATCCTGATGTATTAACATTGTTAAAACCACCAGTAATTTCAGTATCACTCATAACAGTATAACCACCTGTTATAGCTGCTTTCGCCATATCATAGGCTTTAGCATAATTAGTACCTCTAGCACCTAACACATAGGCATAAATACCTTGAGCAATTGATTTATTAATTTCTGTTTTGTTACCTCTTTCAAATCCATCTAAAAGTGAGATAGCATCTGTTAAATCAGCTTCCATTAAGTCATAAATTTCACTAGCCGCCACTTTCGGACCATTTAAGTCAGTAGCACTATAGTAAATTGGAAGTATTGCTTCACCAGCATCATATGATTTCTGATAAAATTGCGTCAAATAATAGTATGAATGAGCACGCAAAGCTTTTGCTTGCCCCATAATAGCTCTGTTTGCAGCACTTTCTGGGGTAATATCCATACCACCTAAACCATCAATTACTTCATTACAACTTCTAACAATTCTGTAGTAATATCTCCATACTTGTCTGTTATCTCCAAAAGTAAAATCTAAAGGAGCTTGATATTCAGTGATTGAAGATCTATACCATCCATAAGTACTTGTACTTAAAGCCATATCACTTGATAACATATCGCTAAATATGTCATATGATTTATGACCAAAATCATCATGTCCGGTAGTACCTCCAGTTTGCGTAGTAAATGTTAGTGAGTAAACACCACCCATTAACGCACCTGCAACTTCTGGATCAACAGCAGAAGCTTCTTCAAGTTGAGCTGAAGTAAGAGAAGCAGATCCCTCAAGAGCTGGGTTTTCTAAAAATTCGTCTCCACAGCTTACTATTGTAAGTGCTAAAGCTGATAGTAAACTATATTTAAATATTTTTTTCATTTTTATGTTTTTTAAAATTTAGTATTAAAACTTAACTCTAACACCTAATGTCATTGTTGTCATAGGTGCGTATAATCTTCGACCTGAATTTCCAGATTCACTAGTATTAGGTAGGAAACCATTTCGTGCAGTAGCATTAAATAAATTATCTGCAGCTAACCATATGTTAACAGTTTTTATATCTATTTTATCTAGATATTCTTTTGGAACATTATATCCTACATTAATATTGTTTAAAGCAATAAAATCTGTAGATGTAATAAATCTCGTTGATTGAGAAGTTCCATTTACAATTGCATTATCCGATAATAATGGAACATTAGTAATATCTCCAGGTTTTTGCCATCTATTTATGATGTCTGAGTGGTAGTTGTTACCAACAGCACCAAAACGATCAGACATTAACTCAGCATATTGGCCATCATAAGCATAACCACCTAAACTATAGGTGAATTGAGTTGCAAAATTAAAGTTACCTGCTTTTCCAGATAAACGGAAAGCACCTCTAACATCTGCTATAGCAGATTTATCTGCGTAAACATCAGAAGCTTCAGAATATGTTTTAGTAACTGTTTTTTTAATATTTGCACCTTTTACTTTTGATTGATATTCTACAATCGAACCAGTATTATTTGTAATTTCAGCATTTTCTGGTACCCAAGAACCACTAGAGTATGAAGATGGTTCACCAGCATCTAAAATTCCGTTACTGTTTACATCATCGTAGTATTGGAACCACATTGGAGCACCGTCAGACGGATCAACACCAGCCCATTCACGCATATAGAAATCAAATATAGATCTTCCTTTAGACCATCCATATGATCCATTAGGAGTTAATATTTGTGGTTCTCCAGTTGCTGGATCTAAAGGCATTGTATAAATTTCATTATTTACAATTTCTCCATTAAGTGAAAGATCTAAACTAAAACCTTTTTTGTCTATTATATGACCAGTCATATCAAATTCTATACCAGAATTTATTAATTCTCCATCATTTACTGTAATTGAAGAAATACCTTGTGAAGGTCCTACAAAACGGTTGAAGATTAAGTTATCAGTAAGTTTATTATAATAGTCTATATTGGCATCTATATATTTACCAAATGACATTTCTGCACCAAATTGAATTTGTGCTGTCGTTTCCCAAGTAAGATCTGGGTTTCCGTTAGCACCTGGAGCTAAAGAGATAGCACCCCCTAAATTACCACCGTTATATGTGTTATATCCTGGAAAAAATCCTGCACCTGCTTGATCACCTGTAATACCGTAAGACCCTTTTAATTTTAAGTACGTTAAAAATTCATTGTCTTGCAAGAAATCTTCTTTACTTGCAATCCATGATGCACCTACTGATCCAAATGTACCCCATTTTTCATTTACGAATCTTGAAGATCCATCAGTTCTAATTGAAGCAGAAAAGTAATATTTCTGGTCAAAATTATAGTTCATTTGACTAAAGTAAGATTCAATAGTATATCCTCTAGTAGAACCAGATGCCAAACCTAAACTAGATTGGAAATTGTCTAAGTCTAATAAAAATGGACTTATTTGTAATCCTTTAGAAGCGGAAGCAAAATTTTCTTCAAAGTCAGTACTTTCATGTGCTGCTAAAGCATCAAAAGAGTGAGCGCCCCAAGAATTATTATATTTTACTATTTGTAAAATATTTTGAGTTAAACTAGAGTAATCATTAATAGTTATATTACCACTATTAGATTGTCCACCACCATAAAATTTATTTGTGTAGTCTCTGTTTTTTTGGTTGGCATATTGAACACCATAACGAATTTCAGCACTTAAGTTATCACTAAAATCTATGTTTGCTGAAAAGTTACCATTCATTTCATGACGATTGGTTCCATTAAAGTCATACTTAGCAGATCCAATAGGGTTTAAACCGTTAGCATTTGGTCTGTCTCTTAATCCAGATAGCGAACCATAATCATATTGGTTTCCACCATAAAAAAGATCTGGTACTAATTGTCCATCATCATCTCTTAAAAAGACTGGGAAAATAGGTGCCATTTTATCAGCGAATTCAAATACGTTTTCAGAACCTTCGATTTGACCATTGGCAACATTTTCAGAATATGCATATCCAATATTAGAATTTAACTTTAACCAAGGTTTAACATCACTTGTTAAATTTAAACGAGTAGTATATCTTTTATAACTTGTATTGATTGAATATCCATTATCATCTAAGTAACCGAAAGAAGCAAAATATCTAGTATCTTCATTACCACCACCCATTCTCAAGTTTGTTTCAGTTCTAAAAGCAGAGTCAAATGCGATATCACCATATCTTTGAGGAGAGTATTTTCTTGTAACACCAGAACGAACAAGTCCGGTAGCAGGGTCTATTAATTCTGAGCCATTCGCTACATTCCACATGTTATACCCGGGAGCAACATAATTACCTGTAAACAAGTTTGCATTTGCATAAGCTACAGGATCTGCATTTCCAGTAATGGTACCTCTATTTTTAATACCTTCCCATACGTAACCGATGTATTCTTCCGGAGAAGTAATTACATCATATCTTGGAATAAGTTGATCGTTAATACCAGTCTTAATGTCAATTTCTATATATGAGTCGGATGCACTACCGCTTTTAGTTGTAATTAAAACAACACCATTTGCTCCTCTAGAACCATAAATAGCAGTTGCAGTTGCATCTTTCAAAATAGTTGTACTAGAAATATCACTTGGATTAATTGAATTTACACTTCCAGAAAATGGAACACCATCAACCACATATAAAGGATCTCTGTTTCCATTGACAGAACCATAACCTCTAATTCTAATTGAACCTACTGTACCCGGTTGACCAGATCCATTTATAACAGTTACACCGGCAACTTCACCAGTTAAAGCTTGAGATACATTCGAGAAATTTTTTACTTCAAGTTGTTCTTGCTTTACAACTGAAGCAGTTCCTACAAATGCTTCTTTTGTAGATGTACCATAACCGACAACCACAATTTCATCTAAAACATTTTCATCTTCGGCCATTTTAACATTAATGGTCATAGAATTACCTACTTTTCTTTCGGCTAATTTATAGCCAAGGTATCTAAAGACTAATACATCCTCTTTATTTACTTTGATAGTATATTTTCCATCAAAATCAGTTTCTGTACCAGTTGTACTACCTTTAATTATAACACTTACTCCTGGCAAGCTTCCTGAATTATCAGTAACAATACCCGAAACAGTCTTCTCTTGTGCAAAGGAAATTTGCACAACAAACGCTAATAAAAGCATTAAAATTCCATTAAACTTTGTCTTCATTTTATAATTATTTGAATTAATTAACCCCAAAAGTCTTAAATAAAACTTAAAAAAACAATTTTTTAACACAATTATGTTAAGAAATAATTATTTTTTTTCTAATAATCGTTCTAATCCCTTTATTTTCCTTGATTTAGTGCAAAAAAAAAGACTGCCTTATAGGGCAGTCTTTTAATAAAATTGAAGTGATAAGGTAAAATTAGTTTTTATCCCACCATAATTTTGTGTGTAAATCATCTGCTCCTTGAGAAGATACAACATCTGCGTAATTTGCAGGATTATTATCTGCTACAGAAGGATCGTATGCATCACGAACTGGAATTCTTTGGTCAATTGCACTTGTAGATGGTGTTAAAACTGGCATATCCAACCTTCTCCATTCAGCCCATGCTTCTGGTCCGTTTAAATATAAAGCTACCCATTTTTCATAAGCAATTTCTGTTAAAGTTGAAGTTGTATGCGCCGCAGTATAATCATCTATGTCTGCTTGGTCAACACCCCAAAAACTCATAGAATCTTCAATTCCTTCTTTAAATAAACTTGCTGTTGTTCCACTTCCTACATTCCATCCTTTCAATTTTGCTTCTGCTAAAGCAAACTTTACTTGCGCTGAAGTGTAAATAGGAGACTGGTAATCTTGCACACCTGTTACAGTAGTAGTAGGTAATGAGAAGTCTTGTACATTTCCGTTTGAAGCACCATGATCAGCTCCAACATATTTTGCGTCAATATCTCCAGGGAAATTAGGCGTAGTTGTAGAACCATCTCTAGAAGGTTCTACATATTTAAATAATCTAGGATCTAAATTAGACCTTAACCATTCAGCCATAGTGTTAGATAGTAAATAATCTATTCTAGATTCAAATCTATCTTCCCAAGGGTTATCACTTCCGTCATCTGTACCAAAAGTAAATAAGATATTATCTGAATTACTTGTTACAACACCAGCAGCAACAGCTTCTTCAAACTTCGTTTTTGCTAATGAAGCATTTGCATCAGAAATTCTTAATGCCATTGTCATTTTTAACGTATTTGCAAACATTTTCCATCTAGCCATATCTCCCTCAAAAATGATATCTCCGGCAGGACCTGCTTCTGAGTTTATTAAACCTAGAGCTTCATCGATTTCAGCAAACATGTAATTGTACAAGTTTTCTTGTGCATCAAACTTTGGCTGTGGAAAAGCAATTCCTTGAAATGCCTCCGTCCAAGGCAAAGCACCCCAACGATCTGTTATATATTGCAAGTAATAAGATCTCACTATTTTAGCTACAGCTATTTGGTTGTTGTTACCACCAAAAGCAATTGCTCCAGCTTTTAAATCTTCGTCCTTATTTATTTTTATAATTTCATTTAAGTTTTGGATAGGACCTGTATACCAAAAATTATAGTTACTTGTTAAGGTTTCATATCTAGAGTCACCAGGATATTGTCCTTCAGCTAGCTGTTGCGTATATAATATACCTTTCATACTTGTTATAACGTCAGTACCTATTGAGGTTTGAGCTGATGTTAATAACTGAGAGGTTACGGCTACTGTCGGTCCGTTTGGATTATCATTGATATCTCCAAAATCTATAGAGTCACATGAACTATAGAATATTGAAACACATATCAATAATGCTATGTTTTTTATTGTTTTTTTCATTTTATTCTATTTTAAAATCTTAAATTTAAGTTTAAACCTATGGTTCTTGTATTAGGTAATTGACCTGCTTCCGCCCAGTTATAACCACTTCTTTTTTCAATTTCAGAAGGATCAATCCAAGGTAAATCAGAATAAATTAACCATACGTTATTCGCATATAAACCAAGAGTAGCACTCTTTAATTTTAATTTATCGGTTACTGCTTTATCAAATGTGTAATTTAACCTAACAGTTCTTAATTTGATATAAGTAGCATCATGTACGTTATTCTCATAAATGTTACCGATATTTCCTAAATAAAAGTGGTCTTGAGCATCTACATATTTATCTACTAATGTACCATCTGAAGTTGGCGTACCATTAGCATCTGTACCTGTTTGTAAAACCCCTACAATATGAACACCACCACCATCGGCTACAGCATCTCTTGTTGGGTTCCCTTTATCATTTAAACCAGCTGTTTTAGAGGATAAACCAGAATGGTCAAAGTATCTTTCTGTTCTTGAGTAGTATTTACCACCACTTTGAAAGTCAAATCCAAGATTTAAACCGAAATTCTTATAATTCATTGAAGAAGTAATACCACCAGTAAAATCTGGTAATAAGCTACCTAATAATTTATTTGTTTCTCTTGCATAACTATCATTTGATGTAAATATTTTAGAACCATCTGTATGAGTGGCAAATCCTCTACCATAAAATAAACCCCATTCTTGACCTACTCTTTCTTGTAACTTCATGTTAGAAGTATAAGTACTCAAATCTCTTGATTCGATTCCTTCATATAACTCATCAACAAATCTTGATAAAGTAGCAACGTTAACACCTAAATTCCATGTAAAGTTTTCTGTTTTAATAACATCTCCAAATACACCTAATTCTAAACCTTTAGAAGTTTGTTTACCAGAGTTCACTACGATAGAAGAGTAACCCGTTGAACCATCTAATGGCACTGTAACCGGTATATCACTATCTACTCTATTAAAGTAGGTTAAATCTAAAGCGAATCTATTACCAAAAAATTGTAATTCTGTACCAATTTCCATTTCTGTTCTAGTACCACCAACTAAATCTGCATTTTCTTGTTGTCCGTTAACAGATAAAGTACCGTTACCATTGTAAAGGTTACCTACGTTATAAGTTCCTCCATTATCATAAGGGTTAGGAAAATAAGGAGCTTGTGCATAACCTAATCTAACTTTAGAGAATGTTAATACATCATTTTTAGGTAATACTTTATGAGTTAAAAAACTTAAAGAAGTACCAAATGTTTCAACTCTGTTGTCATCCGCCTTTGCGGTAGAAGACCAGTCAAATCTATATGATGCATCGAAGTACACTGTACTTTTATATCCTAGAGATCCTTTTAAGAACATCCCTTTTCTCTCATCTGATTGTGTGTAATTAGATGAATTAATAGGGTCTTTAGAACCACTTAAGTTATAGAATCCAGGAATGGTTAAACCACCTACTGTGTTAGATATTAATGATTTATAGTCAGTTTGAATAACTTCACCACCTAAACTTGCATTTAAATCTAAATCTCCATCTAAATATTTGTCAGAATAGTTTACCATACCAAAATATTCAGTTCTTTCATTTCTTGTAAAAGATTCAGAATAAAAAGATTGGTCTAATAAACTCTTAGTTGTACCTCTATCATCTGTTCTGTATGAATGAAAAGTTCTTCTTACCTCTCCAGTTACATTGAATTTATCATTGATTGTATAAGTACCACCTATTTTTCCAAATGTAGAATTCTTATATTGATTTTTAAAGTTTTCATAAGAATGTAAAAAAGGAGAATCCCAATATAAAGGCTTCGCATCTCTAGGACCGTTAATATTCCAAGATGTAAGTGCACCATTACGCTCGTAATTTCTTAGACGATTCATGTCTAATTGACGTTGCCACCATTGATTCATGTTAGAAGCAATATTAGCATATCCTTGATCAGGATCGTTTAATGTATGTCTATCTTCATAGTTAATGTTTGTGTAAAACGTTAACTTATCTGACATATCATAAGAAAGATTAATAGAAAATTTAGAAGAACTTCTGTTAGAGTTAGGTACAATTCCATTTGCTCTTAAATCTGATAATGTAGTTCTAATATTATAATCGTCTCCTGCTTTAGAAAAAGCTAAGGTTACAAAACTAGTGGCAGCTTCATTATAAAAGTCCCTAACATTATCTGCTTGTGGAGACCAAGGTCTTAACTCACCAAATTCTGGTGTGTTCTCTACCCAACTATCCCAATGACGCACAGGAGTTCCATCTAATCTAGGTCCCCAGCTTTCATCGGCTTGATATAAAGGCATTTTTTGACCATCAAAAGAAGCCCAACTAGCAGGATCTTGTGCAGGGTCATAAGAAAAGGTATCCCATGTTTGACTATACCCACCACCATATTCATTTTGGTAATCTGGTAAAGTAGCAACACTATTTATAGATGTGTTAAAATCTAATTCAATTACTGTTTGTCCTTTAGCTGCAACTTTAGAAGTAATTACAATTACCCCATTTCTTCCATCTGGACCATAAACTGCTGTTGCTGCTGCACCTTTAAGAACAGACATACTTGCAACGTTTTCCGTGTTAATGTCACTAGTAGAATAAACTCTAATACCATCAACTACGTATAATACATTATCACTACCTCTTAATCTAATTGTAGAATTTCCAAAGGTAGAACTTGAGTTACCAACAATTTGTACACCAGAAACTTTACCTGCTAATGCATTTGATAAATCAGTTTCTTTAGCCTGAGTTAAAGCTGGTCCTGCCACAGTTTGTTGAGAGAAACCAATAGATTTTTTTTCTCTTTTAATACCGTAAGCTGTTACAACTATTTCCTCTAAAACACTTGCATCTTCTTCCATTGTAACATTTATGCTACTTGAAGATCCTACAGTTTTTTCGATTGTACTATATCCCATGTAACTAAACTTAAGGACGCTGCCTTCTTTAGTATTTATTGAATACTTACCATCAAAATCAGTTTGAGTCCCTTTTGAAGTGCCCTTTATAGATACACTAACTCCGGGTAAAGAGCCAGATGAGTCTGACACAGTTCCAGAAACTGTTTTTGTTTGTGCAAATGAAATTTGCACAACTAGCGCTAATAGTAGCGTTAGAATTCCTTTAAACTTTGTTTTCATTATTTAGTATATTTGAATTAATTGCTCAAAAGTCTTAAATTTATCTTAAATATACTATTATTTAACACTTATTATGTTAAATAATAAATGCTAATTATTCAAATAACTGTTCTAATTGCTTTATTTTCTTTGTTTTAGCACAAAAAAAAGACTGCCTTTTAAGGCAGTCTTTTAATAAAATTAAAGTAATAAGATAAAATTAGTTTACATCCCACCAAACTTTTGCAGTCATATCTGCAGGAGTTGATGTTACTAATCCTAATTGTTCCGCATTTGACTGCGTTTCAGATAAAGGATATGGCATACGCACTGGAATAGAGCTCAATTGAGCTGCCACAGGTACTGCTAATATAGGGTAGTCTAATCTTCTCCATTCATTCCATCCTTCAAAACCGTTCATGTAAAGAGCAATCCATTTCTGGTTACCTATTGACATTTTCCAATTTGTAGAATTGTATGCATTGTTTGTTACATAATCATCTATTGCGGCGTCATCAGAGATTCCCCAATAATTCATAGAAGCCTTTACAGCTGTTCCATATGCAGCAGCCGCGTCTCCGTTTAAAATACCACGTTGGTACGCTTCAGCTAAAAGAAATTGAACTTCAGCAAAAGAAATAATTACGTGAGGAGTTGTAGCCGATCTTACATTATCATTTGGTCTAGATGTAGTTGGTTTTAAAACGGTTGCATCGTTATCAGAGATACCGTATGGCATTCCAACATATTCTCCATTGTATTTCTTTGCAAATGCATCTAATCTAGGGTCTCCTAAGTCGGTTAGAGTTGTTACTAAATATTCAGAAACAGCATAGTCATCTCTATTTCCACCTAGTGGAGAAACGTTTCTAAATAAAGGATTTGCTCTTGCCAAGCTTTCAGGAAAAGCAAATAATGCATTTTCGCTGTTGCTTGAAATTAGATTTGTTACCGCTAAATCAATATATTGTTTTGCAGTAGCAGCATCAGCATCAGCGATACGCATTGCATAACGCAACATTAAAGAGTTTGTAAATTTAATCCATTGTGATATATCACCGTCATAAATTATTTCTCCTGAAGCGAATGAAGGTGCTGCAGTATTAAAGGCAGCAGAAGCATTTTTTAAAGTTTCTAATATCCCTTTGTATATAACTTCTTGAGCATCATATTTAGGTAAGTTAGTTACTCCGTCTACTGCTTCAGTATAAGGTACTTCACCAAAAGCATCTGTTAAAAAACAGTAAGCTTGAGTAGACATTACATCTAAAATAGCAGTTCTGTTTGCTTTAATACCGTCAGAAACCTCTTGCTGTGCAACTAAATTTTTAGCAGCATCTAACTCTTTCAATACACTAGCGTACATTGAAGACCAAGTTCCGTTAAAAGCATTAACGTCTTGATTGTATCTACTATCTTCAGTATATTCAGTTTCAGCCCATTGTTGAACCATTAATAAGCCCCAACCTGCATTTATACCAGCACCTTGAATGGTGTTGTAAAAATTATATTGTGCAGTCGTCAATAATGTAGAAGGATCTACGCTGACTGCAGCATTTGGATCGACGTTCAATTCGTCAAAATTGTCATTACATTGCGCGAACAACATTACTGATAATGTTAATAGCGTAAATATTTTAAGTTTTTTCATTTTTTTCATTTTTAAAATTTAGCAGATAAGTTGATACCAAATGATCTTGTTGGAGGTACTTGAGCATTCTCTAACCCTTGAATATTCCCAGAACCAGTAATTACTTGTGGATCTATGTAAGGTACATCAGCGCTAAGAATAGCTAAGTTTCTACCAAAAACACTTAAGTTAAGACTGGTGAAAGGAGTTTTTTCTAAAGTACTTTGGCTTACAGCATAGCTTAATCTAACATCTCTAAACTTTAAGTAGCCTGCATCAAACGTATTCGGTGCCGCAACTCTCCATTTAGTTTGGAAGTATGTTTGTGGATCAACAGAAACTGTATTTGGAGAACCGTCAGCGGTTACACCTGGTAAAACCATACCGTTTGCTCTTGTATCACTTTCCCCGTTAAATGCAACAGTTTCAGGATGCATTCCAGAGTACTTAGACCACTGTAATGAAGTTGAGTGAAGTATTCCACCTACCTGAAAATCAAACAATGCAGATAATGTAAAGTTTTTGTAATTGAAGCTAGTGTTAAATCCACCTGTCCAATCTGCAATTGCAGATCCTAAATAAACTCTATCATCGGTAAATTCGTAAATACCATCAGCACCTACAACTTTATTTCCATTGGCATCATAGATATGGTCTTGACCGAATAAAGCCATGTAAGGCAATCCTTCTTCAATTCTAACATCTGCAGCCCAAGTATTACCTTGTGCAATACTGTTTACAATACTTTCACCGTTTTCATCTTTTAAAAGTTCAACAACTTCATTGTTTAACTTCGTAAGGTTCAAACCAATGTCCCATCTGAAATTTGCTGTCTTTATAGGTGTTGCATTTATCTCAAATTCTAAACCATGATTTCTCATCTCTCCAGCATTTAACAGTCTACTTGTATATCCTGTAGTTGAAGAAACAGGTACGTTAAAGATTTGATCTTTCGTACTTCTATCATAATATGCAGCATCTATGCTTAATCTGTTGTCAAATAACTTCACTAAAAAACCAAATTCAATTTCAGTTGTTAATTCGTTTACTAAGTTTGGATTTTGTTGAGAGTTTGGTACAGAATACATTGGGTTACTTCCAAAGTTTGGTGTACTTGGGTTGTATACGTCTGATAGTCTATATGGACTTGCATCACTTCCGGCTTGTGCAATACTTGCTCTTACTTTAGCAAAATTAATAACACCGCTTTCCTTTACAGATTCTATTTCTGAAATAGCCCAACTTAAAGAAGCTGCTGGATAGAAGTAACTATTATTTGCTGTTGGAAGTGTCGAAGAAACATCATTTCTTGCAGACATGTCTAAAAACAACATATCTTTCCATGCAACAGAAGCAGAACCAAATATACTGTTAATTCCTCTTTGAGACTCATAGGTATCAACAAGAGGAGAATCAGCAGAGTTGCTAATGTTAAAAAATCTATCAATAACTAATCCACCGTTTGTTTGAGCAGTTAATCTTTTAGAACTTTGTCTCATTCTGTTCGCGCCAATGAAACCATTTACAGCGAAATCTTCACTAATTTCTTTGTTGTATTGTAAACGAACCTCCATATTAGTTTCTTGGAACCTTCTCTCTGTCTCTTCATATCTAGAACCGTCAACAGATCCTAATGGGATCCCTTCTACAATACTAAATTGATATAAATCAGTACCAAATTGCGTTGCAATTGTAAAATCATCATTTAATTCATAAGTAAGATTAGCATTTCCAAAAAATCTGTTTTTCACATCATTTTGTAAATGATTTTCTCTTACCCAAGAAGGATTATCAAAGTAATTGATAGTTGGATTATACGATTGGAACGCCCCATTACTATCGGTACTTATTCCTTTTGTATTCCAGCTATATTGATTTCCTTCCGTAGTTGTTTGTTGATTTTTTAATCTGTCAACATCCAATTGTGATTGCCACCATTGTGTAAACCCTTGAAGTGGATTAGCATTTGCGTAACCAGTAACATTTCTGTTTTTTGCTTCTGTATTGATATAAGAAAAAGAAATATTAGATTTAAGTTTTTCACTCAAGTTATAATTACTGTTTACGTTTACCGTATTTCTCACTAATTGACCTTGTGGCATTACACCTTTTTGATCTAAATTACTGTAAGAAACTCTGTATCCACCTTTTTCATTACTTCCTGTAAAAGCTACAGTATTCATAAGTGTTACTCCTGTATCAAAGAAAGACTCATACGAGTTTTCTGGTGCAGCCCATGGTCTAGTTTCTTTATAATTAGCAGCTCCAGGATCCCAAGAATCCCAATGTCTTACCAATTTGTTTGAATCAAACTTAGGACCCCAAGAACCATCCTTAGCGTAATTAGGAGCTAAGTAACTTGTTCCGTCTTGTGTAAATTCGTTAAAACCACTTGCAGTAGGATATGTAGACCCCCCACCATACATTGATTGTATAGGTATTAAGTTTCTTACATTGTCAAAAGTAACAGTTGTATCAAAGCTTACTCCAACACCTTTTGTCTTTTTTCCTTTCTTAGTAGTAATAAGAATTACACCATTTGCACCTCTAGAACCATATATTGCTGTAGCTGCAGCTCCTTTCAGAACAGACATAGACGCTACGTTAGATGGATCGATTTCTGAAGCAGAATTTCCATAATCGTAAGAACCACCACCAAAACCACTTTGTTGGCTAGCGCCAGAATAGCTTGAGTTGTTAATTGGAACTCCATCGATAATAAATAAAGGTTGGTTGTTTCCAAGAAAAGAGTTTGATCCACGAATAGTAATTCTAGAAGAACCACCTAAAGTAGAAGCACTACCTTGAATTTGAACACCAGCAACTCTACCTTGTAGAGAGTTTACAATGTTTACTTCTTTAGCTTCGCTTATTTTTTCACCCGAAACCTTTTGAACAGCATAACCAATGGCTTTCTCCTTTTTAGAGATACCAAGACCTGTAATTATGATTTCATCTAATGTATTCGCATCCTCTGAAAGGATTACATCAATTACATTAGAAGTTCCTATCGTTTTTTCAATAGTTTTGTATCCCATATAACTAAATTTAAGAACGCTGCCTTCTTTAGTGTTTATTGAATACTTACCGTCAAAATCAGTTTGAGTCCCTTTTGAAGTGCCCTTTATAGATACACTAACTCCAGGTAAAGAGCCAGAAGAATCTGACACAGTTCCAGAAACTGTTTTTGTTTGTGCAAATGAAATTTGCACAACTAACGCTAATAGTAGCGTTAGAATTCCTTTAAATTTTGTTTTCATTATTTAGTATATTTGAATTAATTACGGCGAATATCCTAATAAATTATACAATAAGCAGTAAGATTGTTAAAAAATGTTAACATATTTATTAATTAGTAATACTATATGAATTTATTAAATGTTAGAAAAAAGTTTTCCAGCTGATAATTAGCTTACTGTTTTTTAAATTGAAGGTTTCTGATGACGTTCTAGTACTGGCTGCACTTAATGTTATCTGTGAGTTTTTTATATTAAATAAATATCCTAAACCAATACCAAATAGGTTTTTGTCTTCTGATGAAGTTTTAATTCTTCCTATATCTGTAATTGTATAGAGATACGATTTATTTGAAGTTAAATATCTTAATTCAATATTAAAAAAACTATAACTACTAGTTATAATACTTAGGTCATCAAGTCCTCTTATGGAATTTGCTCCCCCAATTCTGTATAATTCGTTGTCAATAAAACTATCCGAATTTAAATAACCAGTTTTATTTCTAATAAATAAACTACTTCTTAAATTAAAATCCCAGATATAAGATGCAGTTGTTTCTATTTTAAATTGGTTTGAAGATGTAACTTCTTTAGTTCTTTTTCCTACCGAAGGATTTATTCTTAATAATAATTTATCATTAAAAAAAGAATCGTTTTTAGGAATTGAGTATTCAAATTGAAATCCAAAAAAATAATTGTTAAAGGACGCTATATTATTTGTTATCTTTTTTTCTAGATTTTCTGAAGATTCAGATGAAAAAGTAGTTGCTATTTTTATTTTTGGACTTATGTCATAGAAGATTTTTGTACTAAATTTAGTTTTTATAAAAGTGGAATCTTGTCTAAAAATAGCAAAAGAAACTTTTGGTGTAAGAGAAGTGTTAAATAGATATGGAATTTCGGTTGCTATTTTAAATTCTTGACTTTGGTTATTAGTACTGTTCCAGAAAAGTTCAAATTTTTCACCTGTATTTAAAATATTATTTAATTTTAAATCGAGATGTCCATTAAGTTTAATTCCTCCATTTTCTTTGGAGGAAAAATTCACCATTCCATCAAAAGTATTATTTTGATACTTTTTTAAATAGATAAATAATAAGGTAGAGTCTTTTGTAAATAAAACTTCGGGTTGTTTAATTTCTTTTGTAAAAGTTAAGTTTTTTGAAGCGCTTGAGATTTCTTTAATTTTTTTTTGATTAAAAACTGTTTCTTTTTTAATTTTAAAATGATACTTAATAAAAGCGTTAGGGAAATTTTCATAACCCTTAATAATAACCTCATTTATTTTTCTTTTTTCTGATTGATATATTTCAAGATCAGCAAAAAGAGTTTTATTTCTTAATTCTATATTCTTTAATGAAGCTATAGAAAAAGACTTTCCTTGATTTTCTAGTTCTTTTGATATTTTATTTAATAATGGTTCTACTTCTTCAATAGGAATTATTATTGATGCACCTTCTATATTTAATTTTTTTAATAGTAACCCCACATTAGCGTTTAATTTTATATCAGCTTTATCAATTTTTTTGTTTAATGAGAAATAAGCAACATAAAGTTTATCCGATATAGAAATGCTATCTATAGTATTTGTGAAGTATCCAATTTTTTTTAAATAATTTGATATTTTTTCAGTTTCTAGTTTTACAGCAGTAATGTCATTGTGTTTTTTTTTGAAGTCTAATTTTTCTAAAATGACTTTTTCTATTTCTTTTTTAGAAGATATTTTCATAGTGATTTCTTGCGCTAAAAAGCCATTAGAAAAAGCTACCAAAATAAATAAAAATGTAAATTGTTTTAGTTTTTTTGTCAAAATTGATAAATAATTAAGTTCAAATGTAGATTAAATTGATAAAAAAAAATCAATATTTAAAAATCATTCTTAAAAAATAACTCGCTGATATTTGATTAATTAGAAATAAGTTGTACATTTGCACACTCTTAAAAATAAGGGAAGGTTTAATTATAAACGAAAAATAGGAATAATTAGTATGCCAACTATTCAACAATTAGTTCGTAAAGGAAGAACCAAAATAACTAAGAAGAGCAAATCGGCTGCTTTGTCGTCTTGTCCTCAAAGACGTGGAGTGTGTACTCGTGTTTATACCACAACGCCAAAGAAACCTAATTCAGCAATGAGAAAAGTTGCAAGAGTTAGATTGACAAATGGTAATGAGATAAACGCATACATTCCAGGAGAAGGACATAACTTACAAGAGCACTCGATAGTATTAGTTAGAGGTGGAAGGGTAAAGGATTTGCCAGGAGTTAAGTATCACGTAGTACGTGGAGCTTTAGATACAGCGGGAGTTGAGGGAAGAACTCAACGTAGATCAAAGTATGGTGCAAAACGCCCAAAAAAGTAAAATTAGTAACTTTTTTAATGTAAAGACATGAGAAAAAGAGCAGCGAAAAAAAGAGTCTTATTACCAGATCCTAAATTTAATGATCAGTTAGTAACACGTTTTGTGAATAACTTAATGTGGGCCGGTAAGAAGTCAGTAGCGTTTAAAGTGTTTTATGATGCGTTAGACATCGTAGAAGAAAGAAAAGGAGAAGACGAAGAAAAATCGGCTTTAGATATTTGGAAAGAAGGTTTGTCAAATGTTATGCCACACGTAGAAGTTAGATCTCGTCGTGTTGGTGGAGCAACATTCCAAATTCCAATGCAAATTAGACCAGATCGTAAAGTATCTATGGCTATTAAATGGATGATTTTGTATACTCGTAAGAGAAACGAAAAAACGATGGCACAGCGTTTAGCTGCTGAGATTTTAGCTGCGGCTAAAGAAGAAGGTGCTGCTGTTAAAAAGCGTACTGATACTCATAAAATGGCAGAAGCTAATAAAGCATTCTCTCACTTCAGATTTTAATAGAAATGGCTAGAGATTTAAAGTATACAAGAAATATTGGGATTGCTGCGCATATTGATGCTGGTAAAACTACAACTACTGAGCGTGTATTGTATTATACAGGTGTTTCTCACAAGATTGGAGAAGTACATGATGGTGCCGCTACAATGGACTGGATGGAGCAAGAGCAAGAAAGAGGTATTACAATTACTTCTGCTGCAACTACTTGTACATGGCAATTTCCAAAGGAAAATGCTGAAGTTCTTCCAGAAACTAAAGATTACCATTTTAACATTATTGATACTCCAGGTCACGTAGATTTTACTGTAGAAGTAAACAGATCTTTACGTGTTCTTGATGGTTTAGTGTTTTTGTTTTCAGCGGTTGATGGTGTTGAGCCACAATCGGAAACAAACTGGAGACTTGCAGATAATTACAAAGTTCCAAGAATTGGTTTCGTTAATAAAATGGACCGTCAAGGATCTGATTTTATGATGGTTTGTAACCAAGTAAAGGAGATGTTAGGTTCTAATGCAGTGCCAATTGTTTTAAATATTGGTGACGAAGAGAACTTTAAAGGTATCGTAGATCTTGTTAAAAACAGAGCTATTATATGGCATGAAGAGGGTATGGGTGCAACATTTGATGTTGTTGCTATTCCTGAAGAATTGAAAGAAGAAGCAAAGATTCTACGTGGTAAACTTATTGAAGAAGTTGCTGCTTATGATGAGAATTTGCTGGAGAAATATATGGAGGATGAAGACTCTATTACAGAAGAGGAAGTGCATGCTGCATTGAGAGCTGCTGTAATGGATATGTCTATCATTCCAATGATTTGTGGTTCTGCATTTAAAAATAAAGGTGTTCAGTTTCTTTTAGATGCTGTATGTCGTTATTTACCTTCACCAATGGATAAAGATGGTATTGTTGGAACAGACCCTAATACAGGAGAAGAAATTTTACGTAAACCAAATGCAAAGGAACCTTTTGCTGCATTAGCGTTCAAAATAGCAACAGACCCTTTTGTTGGTCGTCTTGCTTTTTTTAGAGCTTATTCAGGTCGTTTAGATGCAGGTTCTTACGTTTTAAACAATCGTTCAGGTAAAAAAGAACGTATTTCACGTATTTACCAAATGCATGCTAATAAACAAAATGCTATCGATTATATCGAAGCAGGTGATATTGGAGCAGCGGTAGGATTCAAATCTATCAAAACTGGAGATACTTTATCTGATGAAAAACACCCAATTGTTTTAGAATCAATGGATTTTCCAGATCCAGTAATTGGTATTGCTATTGAGCCTAAGACGAAGGCTGATGTTGAGAAAATGGGTACAGCTTTGTCAAAATTGGCAGAAGAAGATCCTACATTTCAAGTTAAGACAGATGAGGCTTCTGGGCAAACAATTATCTCAGGAATGGGAGAATTGCACTTGGATATCATTATGGATAGAATGAGACGTGAATTTAATGTCGAGTTAAATCAAGGTGAACCTCAAGTTGAATATAAAGAAGCTTTAACAAAAACTGCACAGCACAGAGAGGTTTATAAGAAACAATCTGGAGGACGTGGTAAGTTTGGAGATATTGTATTTGAAATGGGGAAAGTCGATGACGATTTCGTTGGATCAGGTTTACAATTTGTAGATGTAATTAAAGGAGGTCGTATTCCAAAAGAATTTATTCCGTCTGTAGAAAAAGGATTTGCAACAGCAATGAAAAATGGTCCTTTAGCTGGGTTCGAAATGGATTCTATGAAGATCACATTGAAAGATGGTTCTTTTCACGCAGTAGATTCAGATGCACTTTCTTTTGAGTTAGCAGCAAAATTAGGATATAAGGCGGCAGCGAAAGCAGCAGGTGCTGTTATTCTTGAGCCTATAATGAAAATGGATGTTGTTACACCTGAAGACTATATGGGTGATATCGTAGGAGATTTAAATAGAAGAAGAGGTCAGGTTAATGCAATGGATGACAGAGCAGGAGCTAAAGTTGTAAAAGCGGATGTACCATTATCGGAGATGTTTGGTTATGTGACTACATTAAGAACACTATCTTCGGGTAGAGCAACTTCTACTATGGAATTTTCACACTATGCAGAAACTCCTTCAAATATTTCTGAAGAAGTAATTGCTAAATCTAAAGGATAATTTACTAAATAGATAATAAGATGAGTCAAAAAATTAGAATAAAATTAAAGTCTTACGATTACAACTTAGTAGATAAATCTGCTGAAAAGATTGTAAAGACGGTAAAAAGTACTGGTGCTGTTGTAAACGGACCAATACCATTACCAACACATAAAAAGATTTTTACAGTATTACGTTCACCACACGTAAATAAAAAATCTAGAGAACAATTTCAATTAGCTTCATACAAAAGATTATTAGATATCTATAGTTCTTCTTCAAAGACTATTGATGCTTTAATGAAACTTGAGTTACCAAGTGGTGTTGAAGTTGAGATCAAAGTATAAGTAAATATTAACTTTCGGTTTAATTTTGTTAAATCGAAAGTTTTTTATACTTTTGCAACCCTAAATATAGTAGGGTGAAGCTGTTATTTTGATTAAAATCTAATAATAGTAACATGTCCAGAGCGTTTCGCGAAGGAAAAACGGTAAAAACAAATTCAGCGGTGAAAGTGTTTTTACGCTGTTTTTTTTTGGAGAAATTCAAAGGATAAGTAAGAAACAATAGTTTCAAACAAATAATTATTAATAATAGACGCGCTGGATAAATATCTATCGTCTAAAATTTTAACTAAATGTCTGGGTTAATAGGAAGAAAAATTGGAATGACCAGCTTATTCGATGAAAACGGGAAGAATATTCCTTGTACAGTAATTGAAGCAGGTCCTTGTGTTGTTACCCAAGTCAGAACCGAAGGGGTTGACGGATACAACGCGATACAACTTGGTTTCGATGACAAAAAGGCGAAGAGTTCTAACAAAGCGTTAGACGGTCACTTTAAAAAAGCTGGCACCACTGCTAAAAGAAAAGTCATTGAATTTCAAGGATTTGATCAAGAGTATAAATTAGGAGACGCTATTACAGTAAGTCACTTTGAAGAAGGTGAATTTGTAGATGTATCAGGAACTTCTAAAGGTAAAGGTTTCCAGGGTGTTGTAAAACGTCATGGATTTGCCGGAGTTGGACAAGCAACTCACGGTCAACATAACCGTTTAAGAGCTCCAGGATCAATTGGTGCTGCATCATATCCAGCAAGAGTATTCAAAGGAATGCGAATGGGAGGAAGAATGGGTGGAGACACAGTAAAAGTACAGAATCTAAAAGTATTAAAAGTAGTTGCTGAAAAGAACTTACTTGTTGTTAAAGGAGCTGTTCCTGGACACAAAAATGCTTACGTAACTATTCAGAAATAATGAAAGTATCAGTTTTAGATATTACAGGAAAAGATACAGGTAGGAAAGTTGAACTTTCTAGCGATGTATTCGGAGTAGAACCAAATAATCATGCAATTTATTTAGATGTAAAGCAATACTTGGCTAATCAAAGACAAGGAACGCACAAAGCTAAAGAAAGAGCAGAGATAAGTGGTAGTACAAGAAAGATAAAAAAACAAAAAGGAACTGGTACTGCACGTGCAGGATCTATCAAGTCTGGTGTTTTTAGAGGTGGTGGACGTATGTTCGGTCCAAGACCAAGAGATTATTCTTTTAAATTGAATAAAAACTTAAAGCGTTTAGCACGTAAGTCTGCTTTAAGTATTCAAGCAAATGATGAAAATTTAGTAGTTATAGAAGATTTTAACTTTGATTCTCCAAAGACTAAAAACTTTTTAGATGTGTTAAAAGCATTAGAGTTAGATACTAAAAAATCATTGTTTGTGTTAAGTAATGAAAATGCAAATGTGTATTTATCATCACGTAACTTAAAAAAGACTAAAGTTGTTAAGGCTTCAGAAATTAATACTTATGGTGTTTTAAACGCTAATAAAGTTGTTATTACTGAAAGTTCTTTAGAAGGAATTAATTCAAATTTAAGTAAATAGGGATTCAAAATGAGTATTTTAATAAAACCTATTATCACGGAAAAAGCAACTAATGATAGCGAGTTATTTAATCGTTTTACATTTGTTGTAGATAAAAAAGCTAATAAATTAGAAATTAAAGGAGCTGTTGAGGCAACTTATGGAGTTTCTATTTTAAGCGTTAAGACTTTAAATTATCCAATTCAAAGAAATACTAAGTTCACTAAAAAAGGTTTAGTAACGGGTGTTAAGAGTGGGTACAAGAAGGCTGTCGTTCAAGTAGCAGAAGGAGAAAGCATTGATTTTTATAACAATCTTTAAGAAAGACAAAAATGTCAGTTAGAAAATTAAAACCAATAACACCAGGTCAGCGTTTTAGAGTTGTAAATGGGTTCGACACCATAACAACTGATAAGCCGGAGAAAAGTTTACTTGCTCCGAAAAAACGATCTGGAGGTCGAAACAATCAGGGAAGAATGACAACACGTAATATAGGTGGTGGTCATAAACAAAAATATCGTATTATCGATTTCAAAAAAGATAAGTTAGGTATTCCTGCAACAGTAAAAACAATAGAATACGATCCAAATCGTACTGCATTTATTGCGCTATTAAGTTATGCTGATGGTGAAAAACGTTATGTAATTGCACAAAACGGTTTAAAAGTAGGTCAAACAATTATTTCAGGAAAAGGAAATGCACCAGAAATTGGGAATGCAATGACTTTAGATGAAATTCCTTTGGGAACAACAATTTCTTGTATAGAATTACGTCCAGGTCAAGGAGCTGTTATGGCTCGTTCTGCTGGTTCTTTTGCTCAGTTAATGGCAAGAGACGGTAAGTATGCTACTGTTAAGTTACCTTCAGGTGAAACAAGATTAATCTTGTTAACGTGTATGGCTACAATTGGAGTTGTGTCTAATTCTGATCATCAATTATTAGTATCTGGTAAAGCAGGTAGAAGTAGATGGTTAGGTAGAAGACCAAGGACTAACCCAGTAAGAATGAATCCTGTAGATCACCCAATGGGTGGTGGTGAAGGACGTGCTTCTGGAGGTCATCCAAGATCTAGAAATGGTATTCCTGCTAAAGGATTTAAGACTAGGTCTAAAACCAAAGCTAGTAATAAGTATATTTTAGAACGTAGAAAGAAATAATAAGTTATGGCAAGATCATTAAAAAAAGGACCTTACGTTCACTATAAATTAGAGAAAAAAGTGTTAGCTAATGTAGAAGCTGGAAACAAAACTGTTATAAAAACTTGGTCTAGAGCAAGTATGATTACGCCAGATTTTGTTGGACAAACAATTGCTGTTCATAATGGACGTCAGTTTGTACCAGTTTACGTTACAGAAAACATGGTAGGGCATAAGTTAGGCGAATTTTCACCAACTCGTTCTTTTAGAGGGCATGCTGGTGCAAAAAATAAAGGAAAAAAATAGGCAATGGGAGTTCGTAAAAAAAACATGGCAGCGCAGTTAAAAGAAGCTAGAAAGCATCGTGCTTTTGCTAAGCTTACTAACTGTCCGACGTCACCAAGGAAAATGCGTTTAGTAGCAGATCAGGTTAGAGGAGTAGAGGTTGAAAAAGCTTTACAAATCTTAAAGTTCAGTCCAAAAGAAGCATCAATAAATTTAGAGAAATTGTTATTATCTGCAATCGCAAATTGGCAAGCTAAAAATGAAGATGCACCTATTGAAGAGGCTGGGTTATTTGTTAAATCTATTTGTGTAGATAGCGCAGGAATGTTAAAAAGGTTAAGACCGGCTCCACAAGGGCGTGCTCATAGAATTCGAAAGCGTTCTAATCACGTTACTTTAGAGTTAGATAGTAAAAATAAAAGCAATTAATCAAAGTACAAATGGGACAAAAAACTAATCCAATAGGAAATCGTTTAGGAATCATCAGAGGATGGGAGTCTAACTGGTATGGTGGAAATGACTACGGAGATAAATTAGCTGAAGATGATAAAATAAGAAAGTATGTAAATGCTAGATTATTTAAAGCAAGTGTTTCTCGTGTAATTATTGAGCGTACTTTAAAACTTGTAACCGTTACTATCACTACTGCTAGACCAGGTATTATTATCGGGAAAGGTGGACAAGAGGTAGACAAGTTAAAAGAAGAACTTAAGAAAATTACTGGTAAAGAAGTTCAAATTAATATTTTTGAAATTAAACGCCCTGAATTAGATGCAAAATTAGTTGCAACTAGTGTTGCGCGTCAAATTGAAAATAGAATTTCTTACAAGAGAGCAATCAAAATGGCTATTCAGGCAACTATGCGTATGAATGCTGAAGGTATAAAAATCCAAATTTCTGGTCGTTTAAACGGAGCTGAAATGGCACGTTCTGAGCACTTTAAAGAAGGTAGAATTCCTCTTTCTACTTTTAGAGCAGATATTGATTATTCACTTGTTGAAGCTCATACTACATACGGAAGGTTAGGTATTAAAGTATGGATTATGAAAGGTGAGGTTTATGGTAAAAGAGAATTATCTCCACTAGTTGGTTTGTCTAAGAAACAAACAGGTAGTAAAGGTGGTGGTGATAGATCTAAACGTCAACAACCTCGTAGAAGAAAATAATTTTTAAAATTAGAAATTAAAAATGTTACAGCCAAAAAGAGTAAAATACCGTAAGGTACAGAAGGCGAAAGGAAATATGACAGGTATTTCTGGTAGAGGAAATCAACTTTCTAATGGAATGTTTGGTATTAAGTCTATAGATCAAAACTTGTTAACTTCACGTCAAATTGAAGCAGCTCGTATCGCGGCAACTCGTCATATGAAAAGAGAAGGTCAATTATGGATCAAGGTATTTCCAGATAAGCCTATTACAAAGAAACCTTTAGAAGTGCGTATGGGTAAAGGTAAAGGAGCACCAGATCATTTTGTTGCAGTTATTAAACCAGGTAGAATTTTGTTTGAAATTGGTGGAGTACCAATGAATGTTGCAAAAGAAGCTTTACGTTTAGCAGCTCAAAAACTTCCAGTAAAAACGAAGTTTATAGTCGCAAGAGATTTTGATGTTGACGTATTAATGCATAATTCTAAATAAAAATGAAACAATCAGAGATAAAAGAATTATCTATAGCAGATCTTAATGAAAAGCTTGGAGCGTTGCAAAAGAATTATACTGATCTTAAGATGGCTCATGCCATAACTCCAATGGAAAATCCATTGCAGTTAAGAAGCTTAAGAAGAACTGTAGCAAGAATTGCAACAGAATTAACAAAAAGAGAATTACAATAATTCTATAGTCAATTTTAAAGATGGAAAAAAGAAATCTTAGAAAAGAGAGAATTGGTGTTGTATCTAGTAACAAAATGGAGAAATCTATTGTCGTTGCAGAAACTAAAAGAGTTAAGCACCCAATGTACGGAAAGTTCGTATTAAAGACTAAGAAGTACGTTGCACATGACGAAAAGAATGATTGCAACGAAGGAGATACGGTTAGAATCATGGAAACTAAACCTATGAGTAAATCTAAACGTTGGAGATTAGTAGAAATCCTAGAAAGAGCTAAATAATATGTTACAGACAGAATCAAGATTAAAAGTAGCAGATAACACTGGAGCTAAAGAAGTTCTAGTAATCAGAGTTTTAGGAGGTACAAGAAAACGTTACGCAAGTATTGGTGACAAAATTGTTGTAACTGTTAAATCTGCAACTCCTAACGGAACTGTAAAGAAAGGTCAAGTATCTAGAGCAGTTGTTGTAAGAACAAAAAAAGAAGTTAGACGTAAAGACGGATCTTATATCAGATTTGATGATAACGCTTGTGTACTTTTAAATCCTACAGAGGAGATGAGAGGAACACGTGTATTCGGTCCTGTTGCTCGTGAGCTTCGTGAGAAACAATTCATGAAAATAGTATCATTAGCACCTGAAGTGCTTTAAATCATTAATAAGATGAAAAAGTTCAAAATTAAGACAGGAGATACTGTAAAGGTAATTGCAGGAACAAGCAAAAATTCTGAAGGTAAAGTTTTACAAATCATTAAAGATAAAGATAGAGTATTGGTAGAAGGTGCTAACTTAGTTTCTAAGCACACTAAACCTAGCGCTCAAAATCCTCAAGGTGGTATTGTTAAAAAAGAAGCATCTATTCATATATCTAATGTAATGTTAGTTGAAGATGGTGTAGCTGTAAGAGTAGGTTATAAAGTTGATGGAGATACTAAAACTAGAATCTCTAAAAAAACTAAAAAATAAGAATAATCATGAGTTACATACCAAGATTAAAAGCGGAATACAAAGAGAGAGTTGTTAAAGCTCTTGTTGAAGAATTCAGCTATAAGAATGTAATGCAAGTACCTAAGTTAGAAAAAATTGTTCTTTCTAAAGGAGTTGGTGCTGCAATTGCAGATAAGAAATTAATAGATTATGCTGTAGAAGAGTTGACTAAAATTACTGGTCAAAAAGCAATTTCTACTATGTCTAAAAAGGATGTTGCAGCTTTTAAGTTACGTAAGGGGATGCCAATTGGTGTTAAAGTTACTTTACGTGGTGATAAAATGTATGAGTTTTTAGATAGATTAGTTACAGCTTCTTTACCTCGTGTAAGAGATTTTAACGGTATAAAAGCTAATGGATTTGATGGGAGAGGTAATTACAATTTAGGAATTACTGAACAAATCATCTACCCAGAAATAAATATTGATCAAGTTAAAAAAATCAATGGAATGGATATTACATTTGTAACATCTGCTGCCACTGATAAAGAAGCAAAGTCATTATTAGGAGAATTAGGTTTACCATTCAAAAAAAATTAAGAAATGGCTAAAGAATCAATGAAAGCTCGTGAACGTAAAAGAGCAAGAACAGTTGCAAAATATGCGGAAAAAAGGAAAGCTTTAAAAGAAGCTGGAGATTATGATGCATTGCAAAAATTACCAAAAAATGCTTCACCAGTAAGAATGCATAATAGATGTAAACTTACAGGAAGACCTAAAGGTTATATGCGTCAGTTTGGTTTATCTCGTGTAACGTTCCGTGAAATGGCAAATCAAGGACTAATACCAGGCGTTAAAAAAGCAAGTTGGTAGTAGTCTAAATTAAAGTTTATAATTAAAAATAGAATGTGTATATTTGCGCGCTCTATTTTTTTGAATAAAAGAATTTTAACTGATTATAGGTTCAGATATCACAGAGAAATCTGTAACACAAATAGAGGTGTTTGAAAACCATAATCGCAATATAAATAAATATGTATACAGATCCAATCGCGGATTATCTTACGAGAGTAAGAAATGCAATCGCTGCAGGACACAGAGTAGTAGAAATTCCAGCTTCAAATTTGAAGAAGGAAATGACTAAAATTTTGTTTGATCAAGGATATATTTTAAGTTACCAGTTCAATGACGATAAAGTTCAAGGGACTGTTAAAATAGCTTTAAAATATGACCGTGACACAAAAGAGTCAGTAATCAGAAAAATTCAACGTATCAGTACGCCGGGTTTACGTAAATATGTTGGTTCTACAGATATGCCAAGAGTATTAAACGGACTTGGAATTGCTATTGTTTCTACATCTAAGGGTGTAATGACAAACAAAAAAGCACGTCAAGAGAATGTTGGAGGAGAAGTTTTATGTTACGTTTATTAAATCTTAAGAAATGAGTAGAATTGGAAAAAATCCCGTTAGCATTTCACAAGGTGTAGATGTTAGCATTAAAGACAATGTTGTAATTGTTAAAGGAAAATTAGGTGAGTTATCTCAACCAATTTCTAAAGGAATTACAGTAAAAATTGAAGATGGCATTATCACTTTAGATAGAGTGTCGGAAATTAAAGACCATAAAGCACAACATGGTTTAATGAGAGCTTTAATCTCAAATATGATTGAAGGTGTAAGCAAAGGTTTTACGAAAGATTTAGAATTGGTTGGTGTTGGTTATAGAGCATCTAATCAAGGACAAAAATTAGATTTAGCTTTAGGTTTCTCTCATAATATTGTTTTAGAAATAGCTCCAGAAGTTAAAATTGAAACAGTATCTCAGAAAGGGAAAAACCCAATCATTAAATTATCTTCTTTTGACAAACAGTTAGTTGGTCAAATAGCTGCAAAGATTCGTTCTTTCAGAGCTCCAGAGCCTTATAAAGGAAAAGGAGTTAAGTTTGTTGGTGAAATATTAAGAAGAAAAGCAGGTAAATCTGCATAATATATAGCATTATGGCATTATCAAAGCTTGAAAGAAGAACTAGAATTAAGCGTAGAATCAGAAAAATTATTTCTGGTACCGCTTCTAAACCAAGATTATCTGTTTATAGAAGCAATAAAGAGATTTACGCTCAATTAGTAGACGATGTAAACGGAGTAACAATTGCTAGCGTTTCATCAAGAGATATAAAAGCAGAAACTAAATCAGAAGCGGCATCAGTAGTTGGTAAAACAATTGCAGAAAAAGCTGTAAAAGCTGGTGTAGAAACAATAGCTTTCGATAGAAACGGATATTTATATCACGGTAGAGTTAAAGTATTAGCAGAAGCTGCAAGAGAAGCTGGTTTAAAATTTTAAGAAATTATGCAAGGATATAAAAACGTAGAAAGAGTTAAGCCAAGTGGGTTAGAGCTTGTAGATAGATTAGTAGGAGTACAACGTGTTACTAAGGTTACTAAAGGTGGTAGAGCATTTGGTTTCTCTGCAATTGTAGTAGTTGGAGATGGTAATGGTGTTGTTGGACATGGTTTAGGTAAATCTAAAGATGTAGCGTCTGCAATTGCAAAAGCAATTGAAGATGCAAAGAAAAATTTAGTTAGAATTCCTATTTTGGAAGCAACTTTACCTCATGAACAAAAAGGTAAATTTGGTGGTGCAAAGGTGTTTTTAAAACCTGCATCTCATGGTACAGGGGTTATTGCTGGTGGTGCTGTAAGACATGTCTTAGAGTCAGTTGGTATTCATGATGTATTATCAAAATCTCAGGGTTCATCAAATCCTCATAATGTAGTTAAAGCAACTTTTAATGCTTTATTACAATTACGTAGTGCTGTTTCAATAGCAAAACAAAGAGGAGTTTCTTTAGAAAAAGTATTTAACGGATAAATCTAGAACGATGACAAGAATTAAAGTTACACAAGTAAAAAGTCAAATCGGGCGTCTTCAGAATCAAAAAAGAACTTTAGAGGCATTAGGTTTACGTAAAATGAACCAAACTGTAGAGCATGACGCAAGTCCTACAATTATCGGTATGGTAAATACAGTTAAACACTTAGTTTCTTTTGAAGAAATTAAATAAGACATATAAAAAATGAGTTTAAATAATTTAACACCAGCAGAAGGTTCCATTAAAAAAGGAAAAAGAATTGCAAGGGGTGAGGGATCTGGAAAAGGTGGTACTTCTACAAGAGGTCACAATGGTCAAAAATCTCGTTCAGGTTATTCTAGAAAGATTGGTTTTGAAGGAGGGCAAATGCCACTTCAAAGACGTGTACCTAAATTTGGATTTACTAATATTAACCGTAAGGAATATCAGGGAATCAATTTAGATAAGTTACAATCTTTAGTAGATAGCGGAAAGATAACAGATACAGTTAATTTAGATATTTTAATTGCTAATAGATTAGCAGGTAAAAACGACCTAGTTAAAATATTAGGTAATGGAGAATTAAAAGCTAAATTAAATATAACTGTACATAAATATACTGCAACTGCAAAATCAGCTATTGAAGCTGTTGGAGGAGAAGCAGTTGCTTTATAAGAACTCGTAAATGATGAATTTTATTAATACACTAAAGGACATTTTCAAAATTGAAGAATTAAAAAACAAAATTCTTCTTACTATCGGTTTAATTGCTGTTTACCGTTTTATGGCTGCTGTTCCATTACCTGGAATAGATCCATTACAGCTTTCAGCATTAAAAGAAAGTACTTCTGGGGGTCTTTTAGGATTATTGAATGCATTTACAGGAGGAGCATTTGCTAGAGCTTCAGTTATGGCTCTTGGTATTATGCCTTATATTTCTGCATCGATTGTAGTTCAGTTAATGGGGATTGCGGTTCCGTATTTACAGAAATTACAAAAAGATGGAGAAAGTGGACGAAAAAAAATTACACAAATTACAAGATGGTTAACTATAGCTATTACGTTAGTGCAAGCACCAACGTATATTACTGCTATTAAAACGCAATTTGGTTTAGGACCAGAAGCTTTTTTAGTAAGTGGAGCTACTTTTTGGGTATCATCTATCATTATTTTAACTGCAGGAACAATTTTTGCAATGTGGTTAGGAGAACGAATTACTGATAAAGGAGTTGGTAATGGTATTTCATTATTAATTACTGTTGGTATTATCGCAAACTTTCCAGCTGCATTTTTACAAGAATTTGTTGCAAAAACAACAAATGCTGGTGCTGGTGGAATTATGATGGTTCTAATTGAAATTATTATTTGGTTTGTAGTAATTTTATTAACTGTATTATTGGTTACTGCTGTTCGAAAGATTGCAGTGCAATATGCAAGAAGAACAGTTGTAGGAAATATACAGAATGTTGCAGGTTCAAGAGATTATATCCCTTTGAAATTAAATGCAGCAGGTGTAATGCCAATTATCTTTGCACAAGCAATTATGTTTTTACCAGTTGCCTTAGCTCAGAAATTTCCAGCAATTGCAAGTTTACAAGATAATTTTGGTTTATGGTATAATGTTATATTTGCATTCTTAATTGTCATTTTTAGTTTTTTCTATACTGCTATTACTATTCCAACGAATAAAATGGCTGAGGATTTAAAAAGAAGTGGCGGTTTTATACCAGGAATAAGACCAGGTAAAGACACGGCAGATAGATTAGATAGTGTATTGTCTAGAATTACGTTCCCAGGATCGTTATTTTTAGCTGCTTTATCAATATTACCAGCAATTGTAGTTCAGTTTGGAGTACAACAAAGTTGGGCAATGTTTTATGGTGGAACATCATTAATTATCATGGTAGGTGTAGCAATTGACACCATGCAGCAAATAAATTCGTATTTATTAAATCGTCATTATGATGGATTAATGAAAGCGGGTAACAGCAACAGAAAATCGAATAAATAATATGGCTAAGCAATCAGCAATTCAACAAGACGGAACAATTACAGAAGCATTGTCTAATGCTATGTTTCGTGTGGAATTAGAAAATGGACATATTGTTACGGCACACATTTCTGGTAAAATGCGTATGCATTATATCAAATTATTACCTGGAGACAAGGTAAAGTTAGAAATGAGCCCATACGATTTATCAAAGGCAAGAATTACTTACAGATACTAAAAACAAATAGAACAGATGAAAGTTAGAGCATCAGTTAAAAAGAGGAGTGCCGACTGCAAAATAGTGCGCAGAAAAGGTAGATTATACGTAATTAATAAACAAAATCCTAGATTTAAACAAAGACAAGGGTAATGGCAAGAATAGCAGGTATTGATATTCCAAAGAATAAAAGAGGGGTTATTGCTTTAACTTACATCTTTGGTATAGGAAGCAGCAGAGCCGTAAAGGTTTTAGCAGAAGCAAAAGTAGATGAGAGCATTAAAGTTCAAGATTGGACAGATGATCAAATCGCAGCAATTAGAGAACAAGTAGGATCTTTCACAATTGAAGGAGAATTACGTTCTGAGGTACAGTTAAACATCAAACGTTTGATGGATATCGGTTGTCAAAGAGGAATTCGTCATAGACTTGGTCTTCCATTAAGGGGGCAAAGAACTAAGAACAACTCTAGAACAAGAAAAGGTAAGAGAAAAACTGTAGCTAACAAGAAAAAATAAAGTTAGATAAAGTAATAAAGATCTAATCTGTAGTTAATAAACTACAGATTAGAAAACTAAATTACTAAAACTTAGAAAATTATGGCAAAAGCAAGCGCAAAAAAACGTAAAGTAATAATAGAAGCTACTGGAGAAGCACATGTAACAGCATCTTTCAATAACATCATTATTTCTTTAACAAACAAAAAAGGTGATGTTATTTCTTGGTCATCTGCAGGTAAAATGGGTTTTAGAGGTTCTAAAAAGAATACTCCATATGCAGCTCAATTAGCAGCAGAAGACTGTGCAGCACCAGCTAAAGAAGCAGGTTTACGTAAAGTAAAAGTTTATGTAAAAGGACCAGGTAATGGTAGAGAATCTGCTATTAGATCATTACATAATGCAGGTATAGAAGTAACAGAAATTATTGATGTTACACCTATTCCTCATAATGGATGTCGTCCACCGAAGAGAAGAAGAGTATAATTAAATATTTTAACTAAATAGGATTTTAGATTATCGAAGGATTAGCCTTAATTCATAATCCCTATTAATAACACAAAAAAGAAATGGCAAGATATACAGGACCAAAAACTAAAATTGCTCGTAAATTTGGCGAGGCAATTTTTGGAGAAGACAAAAACTTCGAAAAAAGAAATTTTCCTCCAGGACAGCATGGAAATGCAAGAAGAAGAGGAAAGAAATCTGAATATGCTACTCAATTAATGGAGAAGCAAAAAGCTAAATATACGTATGGTATTTTAGAGCGTCAATTCAGTAATTTATTTAAAAAAGCACAAAGTGCTGGTGGTATTACTGGTGAAGTATTATTACAATTATGTGAATCTCGTTTAGACAATGTTGTTTTTAGAATGGGAGTTTCAAATTCACGTAGTGGAGCACGTCAATTAGTTTCTCACAGACATATTACTGTTAATGGAGAAATCGTTAACATACCTTCTTATAGTTTAAATGAAGGTGATGTAGTTGCTGTTAGAGAGAAATCTAAATCTTTACAAGCTATTGATAATGCTTTGGCATCTAATAGTAATGTTTTTGAATGGTTGACTTGGAATGAAGATAAAAAAGAAGGTTCTTTTGTTAAAGTACCAGAAAGATTACAAATTCCAGAAAATATTAAAGAACAATTAATTGTAGAATTATATTCTAAATAATAATTTAATCAGATTGGGATTCAGCCAAAGGGTATATTTGTATTTCTTCACACTTATAAACCGCGCAACTGAATAACAATTAAAACGAAGAAAAATGGCAATATTAAATTTTCAGAAACCCGATAAAGTAATAATGATAGAGTCTACTGATTTTAAAGGTAGATTTGAGTTCAGACCACTAGAGCCAGGATTTGGTTTAACTGTTGGTAATGCTTTAAGAAGAGTACTTTTATCTTCTTTAGAAGGATTTGCAATTACTTCATTAAGAGTTGATGGTGTAGAGCATGAATTTTCTACAGTTCCTGGAGTTGTAGAAGATGTTACAGAAATTATCTTAAACTTAAAACAAGTTCGTTTTAAGAAACAAATTGAAGAAACTGATAGAGAAACTGTTTCTATTTCAGTATCTGGTCAAGAGCAGTTTACCGCTGGAGATTTACAGAAATTCATCTCTGGGTTTCAAGTATTGAATCCAGATTTAGTAATCTGTAACATGGATAAGTCTGTAAAATTAAATGCAGAAATTACGATAGAAAAAGGTAGAGGATTTGTTCCTGCGGAAGAAAATAAAAAAGCTTCAGCACCTATAGGAACAATTTTTACAGATTCTATATACACACCAATTAAGAATGTAAAATATTCAATCGAAAATTTTCGTGTAGAACAGAAAACAGATTATGAAAAATTAGTATTTGATATAGATACTGATGGATCAATTAATCCTAAAGATGCATTAACAGAAGCTGCAAAAATATTAATCCACCACTTTATGTTATTCTCTGATGAGCGTATCACTTTAGAGGCAGATGAAATTGCACAAACTGAAACATATGATGAAGAATCATTACATATGCGTCAATTATTAAAAACTAGATTAATCGACATGGATTTATCTGTTAGAGCTTTAAACTGTTTAAAAGCTGCAGAAGTAGATACATTAGGAGATTTAGTTTCTTTTAACAAGAGTGATTTAATGAAATTCCGTAATTTTGGTAAAAAATCATTAACAGAACTAGAAGAATTAGTTATCGTTAAAGGTTTAAACTTCGGAATGGATTTAACAAAATACAAATTAGATAGAGATTAACCTTTCATATTTTGCTCCTCAAAATGGGTTGAGCAAGATGAAAGAACAAAACAAACGTAATGAGACACGGAAAGAAATTTAATCATTTAGGAAGAACTACATCACACAGAAAAGCGATGTTAGCTAATATGGCTTGTTCTATAATAGAACATAAGCGTATTAACACTACAGTGGCAAAAGCAAAAGCAATTAGAACTTTTATTGAACCATTAATTACAAAATCTAAAGTTGATACAACGCACAACAGACGTATTGTATTTGCTTATTTACGTGATAAATTTGCAGTTACAGAATTATTTAAAGAAATTTCTGTAAAAGTAGCTGATAGACCAGGAGGTTATATTCGTATTATCAAATTAGGAAACCGTCAGGGAGATAATGCTCCAATGGCAATGGTAGAATTAGTTGATTACAACGAAATTTATAATCCTAAAGGTACAAAAGCTAAGAAAACTACGCGTAGAGGAAGAAGCAAAAAATCTGATTCTGCTCAAGTAGAAGGTACTGTAACTGAAGAAAAATCAGAAGAATAAAAAATAATGATTTTTTTATAAATTATATTAAAGGGATAAACGTTTACGTTTATCCCTTTTTTTATATTTTTACACTAACAAACACAACAAAAAAATTATGATGTATCAAACCCGAAAAAAAGCCTTAGTTTTATTAGCAGATGGAACTATTTTTTACGGTAAATCTGTTGGAATAGAGGGGACTTCTACAGGAGAAATCTGTTTTAATACCGGTATGACAGGTTATCAAGAGATTTTTACAGACCCTTCATATTTCGGTCAACTAATGGTAGCTACAAATGCTCACATTGGTAATTATGGTGTAAATGATAATGAAGTAGAATCTGATGGGATTAAAATTTCAGGCTTAATTTGTCGAAACTTTAGTTTTACGCATTCTAGAGTAGATTCTGATGGGAATTTAAAGGATTGGTTTGTAAAACATAATTTAGTAGCCATTTCCGATGTTGATACAAGAGCATTAGTTTCTTATATTAGGGATAACGGAGCAATGAATGCAATTATTTCTACAGATATAGATAATATCAGTTCATTAAAAAAGCAATTAGCTGAAGTTCCAAGTATGGAAGGTTTAGAATTAGCTTCAAAAGTATCTACTAAAGAACCTTATTTTGTAGGTGATGAAAATGCTGATATTAAAATATCTGCTTTAGATATTGGTATCAAAAAGAACATATTAAGGAACCTTGTAAAAAGGGGAGCCTACGTAAAAGTTTTTCCTTATAATTCAAGTTTTGAAGAATTAGAAGCATTTAATCCGGATGGATATTTTATCTCTAACGGACCTGGAGATCCAGCACCTTTGATTGAAGCACAAGTTGTAGCAAAAGAAATTATAAAAAGAGATTATCCCTTATTCGGAATTTGTTTAGGACATCAAGTAATCGCTTTAGCAAATGGAATTTCTACTTATAAAATGCATAACGGTCATAGAGGTATAAATCACCCAGTTAAAAACTTACTAACTGGTAAAGGTGAAATAACTTCTCAAAATCACGGTTTTGCTATTAATAGAGAAGAAACTGAAGCACATGATAATGTTGAAATAACCCATGTTCATTTAAATGATAATACGGTTGCAGGTGTTAAAATGAAAAATAAAAATGTTTTTTCTGTACAATATCATCCTGAAGCGAGTCCAGGACCACATGATTCAGAATATCTATTTGACCAGTTTCTAGAAAATATTAAAAAAAATAAAAATGTAAATATCTAAAGGTATTTCCTTTTTTTACTGAAAACGTTTTCGTAAGTATGTGCTAAATATCAGTATAAAAAGAGCCATATTTAGTAAATTTGAAAAAGTAAATTACAGAGAAAATTAAATCTTATAAAAAAATAAAAAATGAGCATTATTATTCGCGTTCACGCACGTCAAATTTTTGATTCAAGAGGAAATCCAACAGTTGAAGTAGATGTAACTACAGAAAACGGAATATTAGGTAGAGCAGCAGTTCCTTCTGGAGCTTCTACAGGAGAACATGAAGCCGTTGAATTACGTGATGGAGGTAAAGCTTACATGGGTAAAGGTGTCTTAAAAGCTGTAGATAATGTAAATAAAATTATAGCAGAAGAATTACTAGGAGTATCTGTTTTCGAACAAAATACTATTGATCAATTAATGATTGATTTGGATGGTACACCAAATAAATCTAAATTAGGAGCAAATGCAATATTAGGGGTTTCATTAGCAGCAGCAAAAGCAGCAGCAAATGAATTAGGTATGCCTTTATATAGGTATGTAGGTGGTGTTTCTGCAAACACTTTGCCTGTACCTATGATGAATATCATTAATGGAGGATCACATTCAGATGCACCAATTGCATTTCAAGAATTTATGGTAATGCCGGTTAAGGCAAATACGTTCTCTGAAGCAATGCAAATGGGTTCTGAGATTTTCCATAACTTAAAGAAAGTATTACACGATAGAAATTTATCTACAGCTGTAGGGGATGAAGGAGGTTTTGCACCAACTTTAGATGGTACAGAAGATGCTTTAGATACAATTGCTTTGGCAGTTAAAAATGCAGGGTATTCTTTTGGTGATGAAATAATGGTTGCTTTAGATTGTGCTGCTGCAGAATTTTATGTAGATGGTAAATACAACTATGCTAAGTTTGAAGGTGAAACTGGTAAAATTCGTACCTCAGAAGAGCAAGCAGATTATTTGGCAGAATTAGCAGCTAATTATCCAATTATTTCTATTGAAGATGGAATGGATGAAAACGATTGGGAAGGTTGGAAATACTTAACTGAAAAAATTGGAGATAAAGTTCAATTAGTTGGTGATGATTTATTTGTTACAAATGTAGAGCGTTTATCTAGAGGAATTGAAAATGGAATTGCAAATTCAATTTTAATTAAAGTGAATCAGATTGGTACATTAACAGAAACAATTTCTGCTGTTAATATGGCAAAAAATGCAGGATACACTTCTGTAATGTCTCACAGATCTGGTGAAACTGAAGATAATACGATTGCAGATTTAGCAGTAGCTTTAAATTGTGGACAAATTAAAACAGGTTCAGCTTCTCGTTCAGATAGAATGGCAAAATACAATCAATTATTGCGTATTGAAGAAGAATTAGGTGAAACTGCATATTTTCCAAAAGAAAAAGCATTCAAAATATAATAAATTCAATTAAATTTATTGAAAGCCTCATATTTTTATGAGGCTTTTTTTATGGTTTTAATATATAACTGAAGTTTATATTGTGATATTAAAAAACTATAACGTTTACCTTTTAAGATTATTTGAAATATAGTACCTTCGTAGCACTAAATAATACATAACAAATGTCAGATACAGCTAAATTACAAATTGGAGATAAATCATACGAATTTCCACTTGTAAGAGGAACAGAAAATGAAGTTGCTATTAATATTAAAACATTAAGAACAGTAACAAATGGAGTAATCACTATTGATCCTGGATTTAAAAATACAGGTTCTTGTGAAAGTGCTGTCACATTTTTAGATGGTGAAAAAGGAGTTTTAAGATATAGAGGTTATTCTATTGAAGAGTTAGCTGAAAAAGCAGATTTTTTAGAAGTTGCTTATGCATTAATTTTTGGAGATTTACCAACAAAAGAGCAATTAGATAAATTTCATACAGATATTAAATCTAAATCTGTTGTAGATGATGATATTAAGAAGATTGTTGATGCGTTTCCTAAAACAGCACATCCTATGGGTGTTTTGTCTTCGTTAACAAGTGCATTAACGGCTTTTAACCCTACTTCAGTAAACGTAGAGTCTACTGAAGATATGTATAACTCTGTTGTTAAAATTATGGGGAAATTCCCGGTTTTAGTGGCTTGGACTATGCGAAAAAAACAAGGTTTACCATTAAATTATGGTTCTAAATCTTTGGGCTATGTAGAGAACGTTTTAAAAATGATGTTTGAGCAACCTAATGAAGACTATGTAGTGAACCCAATTATTAAAAATGCTTTAGATAAATTGTTGATTTTACATGGAGATCATGAACAAAACTGTTCTACATCTACGGTTAGAATTGTAGGTTCATCTCATGCAGGCCTATTTGCATCTCTTTCTGCAGGAATCTCTGCGCTTTGGGGACCATTACATGGTGGAGCTAATCAAGCTGTCTTAGAAATGTTAGAAGCTATAAAAGCTGATGGTGGAGACACTAAAAAGTATATGGCGAAAGCTAAAGATAAAAATGATCCTTTCCGTTTAATGGGATTTGGTCATAGAGTATATAAGAACTTTGATCCAAGAGCTAAAATTATTAAAGCTGCTGCAGATGATGTTTTAAATGACTTAGGTGTAAATGATCCAATTTTAGATATTGCAAGAGGATTAGAGCAAGAAGCATTAAATGATCCTTATTTTGTTGAAAGAAAATTATATCCTAATGTAGATTTTTACTCTGGAATTATTTATAGAGCTATGGGTATTCCTGTAGAAATGTTTACAGTTATGTTTGCTTTAGGACGTTTGCCAGGTTGGATTGCGCAATGGAAAGAAATGAGATTGGGTAAAGAACCAATTGGTAGACCACGTCAAATTTATATTGGTGAAAATGAAAGACCTTTTGTAGAAATAGAGAATAGATAAAAAATAGTAGTATTTTTACCAAAAATTTAAAGGCTTCATAATTTATGAAGCTTTTTTTTATCAATTATAAAATATGTTAGAGCTTAATATTAATAATGAAACTTCTAGGTTAAAGGCTGTTATTTTAGGAACTGCAAAAAGTAATGGAGGTATTCCTAAAGTAGAAGACTGTTATGATCCTAAAAGTGTTCAGCACGTTTTAGCAGGAACATATCCTAAAGAGGAAGATATGGTTTTGGAAATGGAAGCTGTTGCTAAAGTTTTAGAAAAATATAATGTTAAAGTATATAGACCAAAAGTTATTGAAAATTATAATCAAATATTTTCTCGAGATATCGCTTTTGTAATAGACGATAAATTTATTGAAGCTAATATTTTACCAGATAGAAATAAAGAATATGAAGCTATAAATCATGTTATTTCTCAAATGAAACCAGAAAATGTAATAATTTTGCCAGAAGAATGTCATGTAGAAGGAGGTGATGTAATGCCTTGGAATGATTATATTTTTGTTGGCACTTATTCTGGGGAAGATTATTCAGATTATATTACAGCGCGTACTAATACTGCAGCAATTACTGCTTTGCAAGAATTGTTTCCTGAGAAAACTGTAAAACCTTTTGAGTTAAGAAAATCGAATACAGAACCTAAAGAAAATGCATTACATTTAGATTGTTGTTTTCAGCCAATTGGAAAAGATAAAGCGATTCTTCATAAGAATGGATTTTTAGTAGAAAGTGAATATGAATGGTTGGTAAATTATTTCGGAAAAGAAAATATTTTTGAGATTACCAAAGATGAAATGTACAATATGAACAGTAATATTTTTTCTATTTCTGAAGAAGTAATTATTTCTGAAAAAAACTTTACAAGACTTAATTCTTGGTTACGAGATAAGGGTTTTACAGTTGAAGAAGTAGCCTATTCAGAAATTGCGAAACAAGAAGGATTGTTAAGATGTTCTACTTTACCTTTGATTAGAGAATAAATTTTTACCTATATTTTTTTAGTAATGAAACAAAATACAAATACTATTTTAATGATTCGTCCAATCAATTTTAGGATGAATGAACAAACTGCAGTAAATAATTATTATCAAAAAGTATTAGATAATTTATTGCCTGCTTCTGTAAATGCAAAAGCCCAAGAAGAGTTTGATAATTTTGTAGAAAAATTACAAAGTTTTGGCGTTAATGTTATTGTTGTTTCAGATACAGAAAAGTTTGATACACCAGATTCTATTTTTCCAAATAATTGGATTTCTTTTCATCAAGATGGAACGGTTGCTTTATACCCAATGTTTGCAGAAAACAGAAGATTAGAAAGAAGAGAAGATGTTTTAGAAGAATTAGAGAAACAAGGTTTTGTAATTGAAAATATTGTTGATTATACTTCTGCAGAAGAAGAGAAAGTTTTTTTAGAAGGAACAGGAAGTTTGTTGTTGGATAGAGAAAACAGTAAAGCCTATTGTGCTTTGTCTCCAAGAGCTGATGAAGAATTATTTATAGAATTCTGTGAAGATTTTGAGTATACTCCTGTGTCTTTTGTTGCAAATCAGACTGTAGAAGAAAAAAGAGTCGCAATTTATCATACAAACGTAATGATGTGTTTAGCAGATACTTTTGCAGTTGTATGTCTAGATTCAATAGATGATAAAAAAGAGCGTAAAAACATGCTTAAACACCTAAAAGAGGATGGTAAACAAGTTATTGCGATTACAGAAGAGCAAGTGAGCCATTTTGCAGGAAATATGTTACAAGTTCTTGGAAAGGATGCTATTAAATATTTAGTAATGAGTCAAGCTGCACACGATTGTTTAACACAAAGTCAAATTTCACAAATTAATAACCATTGTCAGATTATTTCTAGTTCTTTAAATACAATTGAAGCTTGTGGAGGAGGAAGTGCACGTTGTATGATGGCAGAAGTATTTCTTCCAAAAAAATAACAGTTATTTTTAAGATAAAATTCTCATCTTATAAATTTGTATTTTCACAGAATGAATTTATTAATTATAGCTGTTGCACCTGTAACAATTATTATACTTTATATTTATTTTAAAGATAAATTTGAAAAAGAACCAATTGCAATTTTAGCAAAAAGTTTTTTATTAGGGGCAACTATAAGTGTTTTAATCACAGCTGTACTTGGTACAATTGCTAATCATTTGTTGCCGGTTATAGATGATAAAAGTATACTTCAACAATTATTAAAAGCATTTATTGTTGTTGCTTTGGTTGAAGAGTTTTCTAAATATGTAATCGTTAGATATTACGCTCAAACAAATAAAGAATTTAACGAGCCTTTTGATGGAATTGTATATTCTGTTATGATTTCTATGGGTTTTGCAACTTTAGAAAATGTATTATATGTGTATCAATTTGGTTTTGAAACAGGAATAGCAAGAGCATTTACAGCTGTTCCTGCACATGCAACATTTGCAATTTTAATGGGGTATTTTATGGGGAAAGCAAAATTTTCTAAGAATAGAATTCTCTTAAATTTATCTGGACTGTTATTAGCTACATTTTTTCATGGCGCTTATGATTTCTTCTTTTTTATAAACTTTATTCCTGGAATTTCTATTGGGGCATTTATTTCACTAATTATTGGATTAGTTTTATCAAATAGAGCCATAAAAATGCATCAGAATAATTCTAAATTTAAGCCTTAAATCTAATCTTTATATACTTCATCAATTACTTTTCCAGTTGTTCCGTTTGGAAATTCAATTTGCAATAAATTTGAAATTGTTGGCGCAATATCTGTAATTTCATATTTTTTTGAAGATGAACCTTGTTTAATTCCATTTCCATAGAAAATTAAAGGAACATGAGTGTCATAAGAGTATCCAGAACCATGACTTGTGCCTTTTCTTCCTCTAGCTAGTGTAGATGGATAAGGAATCATTAAAACATCACCAGAAAACTTTTGATTATAACCATTCTGTAAGGAATTTAAAACTCCAGAAGTAAAATTAGTGTTCTGTAGTGTTTTAGCAGTAACAGCTTTATAGATTGTCTCAAAATTAAGAACTTCTTCTGCTAATTTATCAGCAACATCATTTTTGTTTAAACCTAAAGATTCAATTTTTTCCTTATCTAAAAATATCTGATAATTAGAAATATTTTCAATCAATTCAACAGAATTAAAATACTTTTTAGTAATGCCTGAAATAAAATTATTTAACTTTTTAGTATTTATATAGTGAGCAGGTATTTTAAGGGATTGTAAATAAGCAGGAACATGAACTGCTGCATGATCTGCAGTTAAAAATAAGGTGTAATTATCTTTACCTACTTGTGTGTCTAAAAACTGAAAAAAGCTAGCTAAATCTTTATCCAATCGTAAATAAGTGTCTTCAGTTTCTATTGCAGCAACACCGTATTTGTGACCAATATAATCTGTTGATGAAAAACTTACTGTAAGAAAATCTATAAAATTGGATTTCCCTAAATTCTCGCCAATAATAGCCGCTTTTGCAAAATCTGCAGTAAATGTGTTTCCTGCTGGAACTTCTTTTATTAATGAGTAATTGTCATTTTTTGAACGTAAATTTTTTAAATATTTTGGAAATATTGGTTTTTCTTGACCTGTTATTTTGCCTTCAAAGATACTATCATCAACCAAACTATTAGTGTACGTTTTTATATCATATAAAGTCTTCCAAGGTTCATTTAAGTATTCATCAGCTTTATTATTAGCATTAAAATCTTTCACCCATTTAGGGAGTTCATTCATGTAAAAAGTACTAGTTATCCATGTATTATAATCATCACCATCATACCAATATGCAGCATTTGCAGAATGACCAATAGGTAAAATTGCAGATCGATCTTTTATAGAAATCCCAATAGTTTTTCCTCTTTGGTTTTGTGCCAAATTCAATTGATCTGCTACAGTTGTTGTATATAATCTATGTGGAGATTTTTGACCATAATTTCCTGAATTACCTACAGTTTTGTAGTTTGAATCGTCTACACAATAAATAGATTTTTTTAGAAATTTATCATACCAATTATTAGAAATTATACCATGATTGCTTGGTGTTGTTCCTGTAAAAATTGATGCATGTCCAACGGCAGTATATGTTGGGATGAAATTATAATGCGCATTTTTTAATGAAAATCCGTTTTTTAATAATCGATTAAAACCATCTTCTCCATATCTATCTGCATAACGTGTTAAATAATCATATCTCATTTGATCTATTACAATACCAACAACCAATTTAGGTTTTATAATTTCTTTTTTTTGTGATTTACAACCAATAATACTAATGATAGCGATTAATAAGAAGAAAAATATTTTTTTCATTTTTGATAAATATCAGATTATCTACCAAAAGTAATTATTTTTTATTTTGATGCCTATTACTTTACGCTCTATTAATGATAATTTAATACTTTAGCATAAAATTTAATTAAATGAATTACCTAGAACATACTGGGAAATATTTTATGATGCTAGGTCAGGTTTTTAGAAGACCGCAAAAGAGCAGACTTTTTTACGAAGCTTTTTTTAAAGAAATTGAAGAGCTTGGTTTAAAATCTCTTGGTATTATAATGTTTATCTCTTTTTTTATTGGAGGAGTTATTGCTTTACAGACGGCATTAAACTTAGAAAGCCCTTTTATTCCAAAATCACTTATTGGTTTTGCTGCAAAGCGTTCTATCATTTTAGAATTTGCACCCACATTTTGCTCAATAATTTTAGCTGGTAAAGTTGGTTCATATATAACTTCTAGTATTGGTACAATGCGTGTAACAGAACAAATAGATGCTTTAGAAGTAATGGGTATTAACTCATTAAATCACTTAGTATTACCAAAGATTTTAGCAACGGTTCTCTTTTACCCTTTTTTAATTTCTTTAGCAATGGTTTTAGGAATTTTTGGAGGTTGGCTTACAGGTGTTTTGTCTGGGTTGTTTACAGGAGCAGATTATATTGAGGGATTACAAGAAGATTTTGACCCTTTTCTAATTAATTACGCAATTATAAAAACATTAGTATTTGCTTTTCTTATAGCTACGGTGCCTTCTTATCATGGGTATTTTGTAAAAGGAGGTTCTATTGCCGTTGGTAAAGCAAGCACTCAGGCTGTAGTTTGGACAACTGTCTTAATTGTAGTAGCAAATTATATTTTAACGCAAATGCTGTTAACATAAATGATAGAAGTAAAAAATTTACATAAAGGTTTTGGTGATGTAAAAGTCTTGAAAGGACTTTCTGCTACTTTTCTCCCAGGAAAAACAAGTCTAATTATTGGGCAAAGTGGTTCTGGAAAAACGGTGTTTTTAAAAACTTTAATTGGACTTCACACTCCAGAAGAAGGAACTATTTCTTTTAATGGAAAACCAAGTACAGATTTTACAAATAAAGAAAGAAGACAATGGAGACAAGAAATAGGAATGGTTTTTCAAGGAAGTGCTTTATTTGATTCTCAAACTGTGGAAGAAAATGTAATGTTTCCTTTAAAAATGTTTACCAATCAATCTCAAGAAGAAATGTTAGAGCGGGTAAACTTTGTTTTACATAGAGTTAATTTAGATAATTCAAATAAAAAATTACCTGCAGAATTATCTGGAGGAATGCAAAAAAGAGTAGCAATTGCAAGAGCGATTGTTATGAACCCAAAGTACTTATTTTGTGATGAACCAAATTCTGGTTTAGATCCTCAGACAGCAATTGTAATTGATAATTTAATTCAAGAGATTACAGATGAATATCAAATTACAACCGTAATAAATACCCATGATATGAATTCAGTAATGGAAATTGGAGAAAAAATTGTTTTTTTAAAAAATGGTACAATTGCATGGGAAGGGAGTAGTAAAGATATTTTTAAAACTGATAATGAAGCAGTTGTAGACTTTGTGTATTCTTCTAATTTATTTAAAAAAGTAAGAGAAGCATATTTAAATGAAACAAAGTAAAAATAAATTTGTTTCATTTAAAATAAGGTGTATATTTGCAGCCGCTTAAAACGAACAAAAGACCTGGTAGCTCAGTTGGTAGAGCATCTCCCTTTTAAGGAGAGGGTCCTGGGTTCGAGCCCCAGCCCGGTCACATTTTTTTTTAAAACTCTGTATTTATTTACAGAGTTTTTTGTTTTTAATAAGTAGTTTTTTGCCCTTAGGTCTATTTTTTTAGATCATTTAATCTTTTTTTCTTTTTTAAAAAATAAACTACTTTTTTGTATCTTTCCCGGGGTCTAAATTATTATTATGGAAGAAAATATTGATAAAAATAGTAGTGTAGAAAATTCTAAGCAAAATGTTCAAAACGATGCCAAGGGATTATTTGTTAGCATTAAAAAATATTTAAAAGAACTTTTAGATTTTAGAGATGATACGGACCATGAAGCAACTATTAATGCAATCAAAGCAGATATTCCTTTTAAAGGAGCCACAGCTTGGATTCTTATTTTTGCTGTTTTTGTGGCTTCTATAGGTTTAAATGCAAACTCTACTGCTGTTGTTATTGGAGCCATGTTAATATCGCCTTTAATGGGGCCTATTTTAGGGCTTGGTAGTGCTTTTGCTATTAATGACATAGAAGTTTTTAAAAAATCTGCCATAAATCTTGCTACAATGATTGTATTAAGTTTATTGGCGTCTTTTGTATTCTTTTATTTTTTCCCTTTAAGTGAAGATACTTCAGAGTTATTAGGAAGAACAAAACCAGATATTAGAGATGTTTTAATTGCTTTTTTTGGGGGTTTAGCTTTAATGGTTGCTAGAACAAAAAAAGGAACCGTTGCATCCGTGATTTTTGGAGTTGCAATTGCTACAGCTTTAATGCCTCCATTATGTACTGCAGGTTATGGTTTAGCGAAAGGTTTTTCTGGAGATCCTATTGGTTTTACCTACGCTTTAGGAGCAATGTATCTTTTTACAATTAATACTATTTTTATTGCTTTAGCAACATTTTTAGTTTTAAAATTATTGAGTTTTCCAATGCATAAATATGCAAATGCGGCTAAAAGAAAACGATATGCTACAATAGCAACTGTTGTTGGTTTTGCTGTAATGATTCCCGCCGTTTATACATTTATTAGTGCCTTAGATGAAAGTAGAGTAAACGCTCAATTAAAAAAGTATGTAAAAAATGAAGTATCTACAATTGAAAACTTTCAATTAATTGATAAGGATTATAATTCTGATACTAAAGTTTTAAAGCTTAATTTTTTTAATGAAGTAACCGTTGCTGAGAAAAATATGTTGGAAAGTAGGTTAATGAATGACCCAAGGTATAATCGTTTAAAGGATGTTAAAATACAGATTAAAGGAAGTGATACTAAAAGTTTTGAGTTAATAACCACAGCTTACACAGAAAAAAGACAAGAGTTACAAGAAAGTAAAAACATCATCGCTGGTCTTCAAAAACAAATAGAAGATTTACAAGGAACAATTTCTAATTTAAATAATAGAATTGAACAAGATGCTTTAAACAAAAACAAAAAAGGAATTGCTTTTAGTAGTATTGCTAAAGATGCAAAAATTAGATATAATGATATTCAAGAAATAGGGTTTTCTAAAGTTTTATCTTCTAAAGATTTTATTAAAATAGATACAATTCCTCAAGCAATTATTAAATGGAATCCTATTTTACCAGATAGTATTATTAGCCCAAAGGAACGAGAGTTAAGGGGTTGGCTACAAAAAGAAATGAATTTAGATACCCTCTTTATAAAAAGAGATCAATAACAAAAAAGGCTTCCAAATTTGGGAGCCTTTTTTATTGAAATAATTTTACTTCTACATTTTGATTAAATAGGTAAACTTTTTTATTGGATGTGTTTAGACATTCAAATCTAGTTCTGCGTTTATTTCCTCTCTTGTAAATTATTTTTTTAAAGATGAATAAACTGCCAAAAGGAATATTAAATATAAAGTTCTTTCCGGTTTCTGCCATATTTCCTTTTAATACTAATGATAAATTAACATCAGCATCTGTACTTGCTTTTGGATTTTTTAAATATTTTGCTAAAAAAGGAAGTATTTCTAATGGATAAATTTCAGGCCTTAAAAAAGGCAACATTAAATGTTGAAAAACTGTTTTCCATTCTTTCCCATGAGGCACAACTCGCCCAAATTTTTGATGTGTAACATGATGTGCAATTTCATGGACTAACGTTAATAAAAATTGATATTGATTCAGGTTGTTGTTTACTGTAATTTGAAATCGTCCATTCGGTAAACTTCTAAAATCTCCATGTTTTGTTTGTCTTTGATTTACAATCTTTAAATCAAACGAATGTTTGTCAATTAAAAATTGTACAAAAGGAATTGATTTTGGTGGAATGAAGTTTTGATAATCTGAATTCAATTTCTAGTTTTTTACGGAGTTGTAGAAGAAACTTGCAATACTTTTCCGTTATAAAATTTATTTCCTGTTAAAGAAAAATCAAAGATATAATTCGCCATTTCTGAAGCAGAAAGAGGTGCTTTGTAATCTGGGAAAGCTTCTGCTAACATTTCTGTTTGTACAGCTCCTAATGCTAAAACATTAAAAGCAATTTGTTGCTCTTTGTATTCTTCTGCTAATAATTCAGACAAAGTAATTACGGCACCTTTTGCAGATGAATACGCTGCTAAACCGGGGAATTTCATGCTTCCTTGAATTCCTCCCATAGAACTTATGGTAATAACATGACTTCCTTTTTTCATAAATGGAATCATTAATTTAGTCAATTCTGCAACTGCAAAAACATTTACTTTATAGACTTCTAAAAAATCATCCGAAGATAGATCGGTAAAAGGCTTGTTGATTAATTTCCCTGCATTATTGATTAAAATATCAACATGTTTCCAGTTATTTTTAATAAAGGCTGTTACTTTCTGTAAATCAGAATTAACAGATAAATCAACAGAAATTAAAGTAATATTTTTATGGTTAAAGTCTTGTAAAGGTTTTGTATTTCTAGACAAAGCTAAAACTTGATGTCCGTTTTCTGCAAATTGTTTGGCAAGTTCAAATCCAATCCCTCTGCTTGTTCCTGTTATAACAACGTTTTTCATTTTATGATTTTTAAAGTAGCAATCTACTCAATTTTTCATACATTTAAAGACTAATTTATATTCAAATGAAGAAAATAGGATTACTTTTTTTAGGGTTATTTTTTATGCAAAATATAATAGCACAAACTACTTATATTTTATGCGGAAAATTAATTAACACAAAATCTGGAAAGATTGAAACTAAAAAGACAATTGTTGTTAAAGAAAACAAGATTGTAAATGTAATGGATGGGTATATACTGGTCAAAAGCAAAACTGCAAAAACAATTGATTTAAAAGATAAAGTTGTAATGGCTGGTTTAATAGATATGCATGTGCATATAGAAAAAGAGTTTGATGCAAACACTAGAATAAATAGCTATATTAATAATGAAGCAGATGTTGCCTTTAATGCTGTTGGTTTTGCCAAATCTACATTGTTAAACGGATTTACAACGGTTAGAGATTTAGGAGGCACAGGTGTAAATATTTCTATAAGAAATGCTATTGACAAAGGTAAAATTCCTGGTCCAAGAGTTTTTACGGCAGGTAAGTCGTTGGCAACAACCGGTGGTCATGCAGATCCAACAAATGGTAGTAGTAGAAAATTAATTGGAAATCCAGGCCCAAAAGAAGGTGTTGTGAATTCTTTTGAAGACGCAAAAAAAGCAGTAAGACAGCGTTATAAAAACGGAGCAGATTGTATTAAAATAACAGCAACTGGAGGGGTTTTAAGTGTTGCTAAGTCTGGTGATAATCCTCAGTTTACTATTGAAGAAATAAAAACAATTTGTGATACTGCAAAAGATTATGGAATGCATGTTGCAGCGCATGCTCATGGAGATGAAGGAATGCAAAGGGCAATTATTGGAGGTGTAAAAACCATTGAGCATGGCACGTATATGAGTGATGAAACAATGGAACTCATGAAAAAACACGATGCCTATTTAGTGCCAACAATAACTGCGGGGAAAGAAGTGGCCGAGAAAGCAAAAATTAAAGGATTCTATCCAGATATTGTAGTTCCTAAAGCGTTGGCGGTTGGCCCTCAAATTCAAGGAACTTTTGCAAGAGCATATAAAAAAGGAGTTGGAATTGCATTTGGAACAGATGCAGGGGTTTTTAAACATGGAAATAACGGAAAAGAATTTGGTTTTATGGTGGAAGCAGGAATGCCAGCTATGGAAACGATTCAATCTGCAACCATCACAAATGCAATGCTGTTAAAGATGGAAAATGAAATAGGACAAGTACAAAAAGGGTTTTACGCAGATATTATTGCTGTAAATGACGATCCTATAAAAAATATTTCGACAATGGAAAATGTAGTTTTTGTAATGAAAAATGGAATCGTTTATAAAAAATAATTAGATGAAAAAATATGTCAATTTAGTATTCGGAATTGTAGGTATACTTATTATAATTAATACATTTAGAATTGATATTGCTTCCAAAGATTTCTTTGGATATCAATTAAATATTTGGGTATATAGAGCAATTTGGGGCTTTATCTCTTTTATCTCTTTTTTACAGTTTTACTATAAACATAAAGACGGTATTAATCAAAAGTAATATGTTGATACGCTCCAATATCTGGAGAACTAGTTCTATCAACACCTAAAATATCTAAAGAAAAGGTAGTTGTTTTTGCCTTGTTTATTAGATCGCTTTCTTCCCCAATAATAAAATCTTCATTTTGAGTATCTCTAAAATTAGAGAAACCATTTAAGATGATATCTTGATAAAAAGTAGCATTTGTAAAGTCTAATTCTGCTGTATCTGTAAAAGAATCATTACTATCATTAAATTGAATTAAACAATTGCTAATAGTATAATTAAATAAACTTCCTTCAACTTTATCTAAAACGAACTCAATATTATTGTTTCCATCAAAAATACAGTTGGTAAAATTAGCCGCTTTTAAATCTCTAGTTTCTGTAATTTCCTCTCCTGCATCATTATTATAAACAAAGAAGTTATTTACTATTACAGCAGGTAATTGACGCAAACTATTGTTCCAGTAATTTGCAAAAGTACTATGTGTAAAATTATAAGTTCCACCAATTGTTGCAGCTAAAGAAGCTTGCCCGGCAGAACCAATTACAACATTATGCGCTTCAATATTTGTCTCTCTTGCAAGAATACCAAAGTTAGAATGATTGTAGATTTCTGTGTTTTGTAATTTTAAGGTTGGAGTAGAAGGAGAACCAATACTATCAATTAGAATTCCTATAATTCCGTTTTTTATCTGAGCATGATAAATTTCGTTGTCTTTACTTCCTGCTCTCATCCAGATTGCGCCCCATTGTCCAGAAATATTTGAGAAACCATTTTCTAAACGATCTCCTTCAAAAACTACTTTTTCGGTTAAAGTTCCATTTACTTTTAAACTCGCTTTATCATCAACGATTAAACCAGAATTATTATGAAAATGCACTTTTGCACCAGCTTCAATAGTAAGTGTGTTGTTAGCCGGAACTGCGGCATAACCATAAATTACAGTTGGTTTGGTATTTGTAAAAGTAAGTTCAGCATCTGTTAGAAATCTACCTTGAATAGAAGTTGGCGTTCCATCTAGGGTTAAGCTATCAATTTTCATAGAAATAGCATCTCTACCTGGAAAAATAAAATTAGCATCTTGTACTAAAGTGACCAAATCTACATCTTGTTGATTGCTTCCTGTATCAAACAAAATTCTATCTGTATATAATGGGTTTGGAATATTAGAAACGTCTATAGTAGTTTCTACAAAAACATAAATACTATCATTGGCAAGAATATCAATTTCAGTAAATTCTTTACCAGGAATTCCATCAACATTTAACCTATAATTAGAAGAAGTGCCATTTTCTAATTTAATTTCTGGAATTGTAATGCTATTATTTCCTCTATTATATACCTTTAAATTATAGGTTGCAGAACCAATATTTGTAAAGACAGTATCTAAAAAAATGGTGTCTTTAGAAAACGCTAGGCTTCCAAAATTCGGAATTGTAGTAAAATCTTTTCTACAAGAACTTACTGAGATAAAGGCAATACAAATAATGAATGTAATAAAGTAACGCATAAAATTATGTTGTGTCTCCTCGAGTGCAGGCGAGAGGTTAATTCAGGTTTTTACTTTGCTTAGCCTGACATTTTATTAGATATAAAATAGAACTTATTATTTAATAAATTATTGCTTTTTAATCAATTCAATTTCAAATAATTTACCCCAGTTTTTACCGGTAACAAATAACCTGTTGTTTTCTTTGTCAAAAGCGATGCCGTTTAAAACTTCGTCTTGTGGAACCAACTTTTGAGTTTTTTCCATTTCCTTTTTTAAGTTCTTTAAGTTAGCAATACCTTCTACAATTCCTGTATTTGGATCTATAATAACAATAGCGTTTTGCTGATATTTATTAGCGTATATTTTTCCGTTTATTAATTCTAACTCATTCAAATCATCTAACGCATATTTGTTTGTGTAAACCTGTATCGCTCTTTTTTCCTCTTTAGTTTCAGCATTTAAAAACCAAATTTTATGAGAACCATCAGACTTTATCAATTCAGTTTCATTGTGGGTTAATCCCCAGCCTTCTTCACTTTTAGTATAACTAAATTCTTTTTCTAGCTCAAAAGTATCTAAATTGTAAATAAACCCTTTTTTGTTTTGCCATGTTAACCAGATAATTTTATCGTTAACAATTGTCATTCCTTCACCAAAATATTTTTTATCTAAATCTATTTTTTTAAGTACTTTACCTGTTTCTAGTTCAACCTTTCTTAAAGTAGATTGTCCTCTACGTCCAGTAGTTTCATATAAAAAACCATTATAATACTCTAAACCTTGCGTGTATGCTTTTGTGTCATGAGGATATTCGTTAATAATTTTATATTCATAGATAGCAGGAGCTTTATCCGCTAAAACCTCAAAAGAATTATTTGTTTTTTTAGACTTTCCTGGAAAAAAAGCCAATGCAGAAATTTGATGCTTACCAACACCAAAATCTTTTGTGTTAATGGTTGCAGAATTTCCTTCAGAAGCAACTTCTTTACCATTTACAAAAAACTGAACTTTATCTACTGGTTTGCTGTTCTTTTCTGTTAAAGTTACTTTAAGAACCTTGTTTAACGTTGTTTTTTTAGGCGTATTTAAGCTAAATTTGTAGACATCAGAACAAGAAGATAGTACCAATAGCATCGTTAAAAAGGCAATAAAAGTGAATTTATTTTTCATTATTTATATAGATTTTAATGTTTTAAAACGTAAATATTCAGAAAAAGAGGTTAGAAAAACAACTTTTACTCCGTTAAAGTAAGACTAAATTTACCTAAACTTTCAATAAGACCAAATAAAAACAAAATATTTATTTGTAAATTGAAAAATAAGGTTAAATTTGCAAACTCAAAATAGTTAAAAAATAGCTATTTAGAGATTAGAGTTTTCGCTTTACCAACTTAAACTCATGCAAACATAACATTAAAGTATTAAAATATATAAAAATGAAAAAAGGAATTCATCCAGAGAATTACAGAATGGTAGCTTTTAAAGACATGTCTAATGAAGATGTATTTTTAACACGTTCTACAGTAGACACAAAAGAAACTTTAGAAGTTGAAGGTGTTGAGTATCCTTTAGTAAAATTAGAGATTTCTAGAACTTCTCACCCATTTTACACTGGTAAATCTAAACTTATTGATGCTGCAGGACGTATTGATAAATTTAAAACGAAATACGCAAAATTCAAAAAAGATTAATCTTTTTAGAATTTTCAACATATTTAAAACTCCAACATTTATTTGTTGGAGTTTTTTTTTATACTGAACTTGTTTCAGTATCTCTCCATTTATTGCTGTATCTACTTTTCTTATGCTCATTTACAGCATGCAAACACAATAAGGGATGTAGAGAAATTTACGAGCGAATTATAAACAAAGGACAGCCCAAAAAATTAGCATTGATATTAGTTTCTAATAAACTATTAAAACAGGCTTTTGAAAACGCGAAATCAGGGCATCGTTATGAGCCAACTTTTGTGTTGGTATTTGTGGCTAAATAGTAAATAAAAACTAAAAAAAAATGAACAAAAAAAGCTTACTTATAAAATTAAGCCTAGCATAATAGTGTGCAAAATTAATGAAGAAAAGCGTTATTTTTTAGCTCAGTTCTTTGTTGGCATTTCGCTTATTCTAAAACATAGAGTTATTAAAATTTATTTTTTTCTTATGTAAATAATTTTTCCGATACCTTTATTATTTGAAATTTTAGTATAGACAGTTTCTTTATCGAAATCTAAAGAACGAATTTTCTTTTTTTTATTTCTATCTCTGAGAAGTTTTGTTTCTTCTTTATTTATTCTCTCAAGTCTATCTAGTTTACTAACTAGTATATGTTTTATTATTTCAAATTCTGTTTGGTTTAATTTGCTATCTACCGCTTTTGTAATATTTTGTTGTTTCAATAATGTTATGAAATAAGAGGTCTTAATATCTACTTCTTTACATATTATATTAATATTTTCTTCTTTTAATTTTTCAAGAATAATAGACTGTGATTTTTCTTTTTCCAGTTTTAATTTTTCCTTTGTTGAAATAGTTATCTTTTTTACTTTTTTTAGAGGAACATATTCTAATTTTTCTTTTTTTGAGTTAGAAACATTTTCAGATTCGCTTTCGATTAAAAATTTAAATAATTCAAGTTTAATAAATTCTAGGGCTGATTTCTGAATTTGTTTATCGCTATAGATAGTTTTAATTTTTTCAATAAACTTATTTAACTCATTATTATCAAAAGTATTTTTACAAAAAAAATCGTGTATTTCTGGAAAATTAGTTATTAAACTCATTTTGTTGTTGAATTTTACTTATGAATGTCAACGTCTCGGCTATGCCCAGTAAGGGTTTTCGAAGCTCAAGCCTTTCGGATTGCACTTAGCCAAAGCGTTGTATTTTATTTTTAACTTATTCATTTTTTAAAAGCCAAATCAACGATTTGGCGGACTTGCTACGAGAACAAATCTTTCAATTTTGCAATAAACCCCTTATTGTGTATAGCCATTGTTGGCAGTAGTATTTTTTCAATTAAACTTTTTTTTATTTCAATTCTGGTCTTGCTCAATACAAAGTCAGATAGTAGTTTAATAATTATCAACTCTATTAGTCCAATTGTAGTGGCTATTGCTGATTCATATTGAGGGAAATTCTGTTCAATAAAAGGTTCATATACTTCATTGTATAAATACCCAATTATCATGAAGCTTATAAATCCAACTAATAAAAATTGGAGCATGGTTATTGTCAATTTATATCTGGAAGTCACAATGATAAAACCTAAGTATCCTGCGATAAAAAAATACAAGTAAAACCAACCAATCATATCAACTGTGAGTTGAATAATCCCCCAAACAAATAGGAAGATTAGCAAGCAGGTGAAGGTTTGAAGAATTACTGTTTTCATTTAAAGTCAGTCGATTTTCGGTGTTGTAACTAATAACCAAAGCCAAAATAAGGCCCAAACTAGTCCGACAGAATTGAAAATTAGTAGTCCTAAACTTTCACTAAATTTTCTCTTAAAAGCTAGCCCTGAACTAATCATTAACAGGTTAATCGATAATGAAAACGGTACGAGTAAAAGACCATAACCCATTGCACCACCTGAATTTTTTATAGTGACGAAACTAAATGGTATGAAATAAAGATTCGTCAAAAAAATGAGTGTCGATATGGTGAAATTTGCTCTTTTCAATTCAGTTGTATTCTGATTAATTACTGACGTTTTATATTACTGCCAAATTGTTTATATGCAGAACTTTTGTCCGCTTATTGTTCTTTTTTGAGGGGATAAACGGAAGTATTATGCTTTATAGCAATTTGCTTTATTAAAGTAAATATAAGTATTAATAAATATAAATTTTACGGTAAACCGCAATTTTAACTGTGGATTTCCGCAAAATAGTACTTCTCAATTAAGGTTTTATTCAAATCGGTTATAAGTCTTTTACGTCCAAGAAAACAGCGTTTAATGCTGCTGTGTCTTATGTATTGAATAATACAGTAGGAGGTACGGTACCCAATTTTACAGTTAATTATTCTTTCGCTTTTATTAAGTAGAGGTGATTTATCTTGAGTTTAAATAGTGCAACCGATTTAGTAACCACTGGTCAAGTGGTTTTTGATTGGGATGTTGCCTCAACAGATCGCAATCTTAATGCAACAGGTAAAGTAATGGTGTTGGTTTACAATCCAAGCAACAAAGAATCCATTTTCAATTCTTGGTGGTGCGGATAGAACAGTAGGTTCTTAAGTTGTAACAATTCCAACTACCTATGTTGTACCTTTTAATTAATTCTTATTAAAGTCAATAAAATTAGTTATTACAAGGTGTTATCCTTTTAGTGTTCTTATAAATTTATCATTTTTATAGAGCACTTTTTTTGTTAATTTTCCTTTTTCATTATAGTTTTCAAAAACACCATTTCTTAGATCCTCTTTAAATTTTCCTTTTTTCATCACTTTACCATTTTCATAGTATCTTTTAGTGAGTCCATTTAATTTATCATTTTTATACGTTTGAATCCATGACATTTTACCATTTTCAAAATAGATTTCAAAAACACCATTTTTTTCTCCATTTATGTAATTCTCTTTTAACTTTAAGTTGCCGTTTTCAAAATAAGTTTCATGGACTCCTTCCTTTATATCATTAATGTAGTTTCCCTTTAAATTTAAATTACCGTTTTCAAAATAGGTCTCAAAAGATCCATTTAGTTTACCACTAATAAAAGTGGTTTTAGTAAATAATTGGCCATTCTGGTAATATTTAATTAATGTGCCATTTCGTTTACCATGCTCATAGGTTGATTTTTCCTTTAGTTGACCATTCTCATGATACTCAACATAGGGTCCATCAATTTCTCCCGCTTTGTATATAAACTTTTCTTGTAATTTCCCATTTTTATAATACTCTTCAAATAGTCCTTCTCTTTTACCGTCTTTATATGTTACAATATCTTTTAATTGTCCATTTTTGTAATATGACTTTATGGTGCCTTGTGGAGCGCCATCTTTCCAAGTAAATTTAAAATGTAAATTTCCATTTTCATAATATTCTTCAGTAATACCATCTGGTGAAATGTCTTTCCATACATATCTTGCGTGAAGTTGTCCATTTTTAAAATAACTCTCAAAAAGTCCGGTTTGCTTTCCCTTTTTAAATGTTGTTTTAACTTTCAGTTGACCATTGTCATAGTACTCTTCAGAAAGCCCTTCTTTTACTCCGTCTTTTACATGAAATTTTACTTTTAGTTCGTTATTTTCATGATTATGATAAATAATACCGTCCAATTTTTCTCCATTCAAAAGATATATAAATTGTCCGTTAGTGTCTTTTATCTCAACTTTTGAAAAAGGTATTTCGTTTTGAGAACTTAATAAATTAAGGGTCAATAGTCCAATAAGAACAAATAAAATTGAATTTTTCATGACTTCAAATATAAATTAAGGTAGCCAAGTTTTTATGAGTACTAAATGACGTACATCATAAGATTAAAGCACAAAAATTTATTTCAGCATTCCATTTTCTTCAATTTTTGACCACGGAATAACAAATAGAGTCTGTACAAAGCGATGCGCCTATGTGGTAAAAAATAGTTTATTTAATCAATTTTTGGGTTTAATTCCCCAACGCTTGCGTCGAAATAAAAAAGGAATTCCTATTTGATACCTAGTACCCTTGGGTCGAGGTAGTTTATTTAATAATTTGGGCATTACTTTTCAGGTTGGTCTTTTCTTGGGGCAATCCTAAATTAGTTTCTAATTAAGTTTAATTTTTAGATGCAAAAAAACCGTTTCAAAACACTAAAATAACTTTAGCATACTAAAACGGTTTCAACTTTTAAACAAATAAACGCATAAAGAATTACACGTTTATAAATGGTGTGCTACATATAATCTTCAATTGGGTTACAAGAACAAATTAAGTTTCTATCTCCAAAAGCATCATCAACTCTTCTAACAGAAGGCCAAAATTTATTCTCTGCAATATATGCTAAAGGAAAAGCTGCTTGCTTTCTAGTGTATGGTAAATCCCATTCATCAGCAGTTAACATTTCTTGTGTATGAGGTGCGTTTTTTAATGGGTTATTTTCATTCTCTTTTGTTGCTTCAGAAATTTCTTTTCTTATAGAAATCATCGCTTCACAAAAACGATCTAATTCAGCAATACTTTCAGATTCTGTAGGTTCAATCATCATGGTTCCTGCAACTGGGAAAGAAACTGTTGGTGCGTGAAAACCATAATCGATTAAACGTTTAGCAATGTCTACAACTTCAATTCCGTTTTGTTTAAAATCTCTGCAATCTATAATCATTTCGTGCGCAGCTCTATTCATTTCACCTGTAAATAAGGTTTCAAAATGACCATGTAAACGCTCTTTTATATAGTTTGCATTCAAAATAGCATTTTTAGTAGAATTAGTTAGTCCTTTTGGACCTAACATGGTAATGTATCCGTAAGAAATTAAGCAAGCTAATGCAGAACCCCAAGGTGCAGCAGAAATAGCTGTAATAGCCTTATCTCCTCCTGTTTTAATTACAGGGTTTGTTGGTAAAAAAGGAACTAATTGAGGCGCAACACAAATGGGTCCAACTCCTGGTCCACCACCTCCATGAGGAATAGCAAATGTTTTATGCAAATTTAAGTGACAAACATCTGCACCAATAGTAGCAGGGTTTGTTAACCCAACTTGGGCATTCATATTTGCGCCATCCATATAAACTTGTCCACCATTGTTATGAATAATTTGTGTAATTTCCTTAATAGCCTTTTCATAAACTCCGTGAGTGGAAGGATATGTAACCATTAAAGCAGACAAATTATCTTTATGTAAAAGGGCTTTTTCTCTTAAATCTTCAACATCAATATTTCCGCTTTCGTCCGTTTTTGTAACTACCACTTTCATTCCTGCCATTACTGCTGAGGCAGGATTTGTACCATGAGCAGAAGCCGGAATTAAACAGATGTTTCTGTGAGCATCTCCGTTACTTTCATGATAAGCTCTAATAGTCATTAAACCAGCAAATTCTCCTTGTGCACCAGAATTTGGTTGTAAAGAAGTACCAGCAAAACCAGTAATAATATTTAATTGATGTTCTAATTTTTTTAAAACCTCTTGGTATCCTTCAGCTTGATTTAAAGGAACAAAAGGATGAATGTTTCCCCATTGAGGATTACTTAAAGGTAACATTTCTGATGCTGCATTTAATTTCATTGTACAAGAGCCTAATGAAATCATAGAATGATTTAACGCTAAATCTTTACGTTCTAACTTCTTTATATAACGCATCATGTCTGTTTCAGATTTATACGTGTTAAATACCTCATTTTCTAAAAAGGGTGTATTTCTCAAGATATTTTCTGGAATTACATCAAAATCAGCATTAAAGGATTTTTGTGTTAAAATTTGATGAAAATCGTCAACACCTTCTGCAGTAGCAACAGATTTCTTTTTTAATTGACCAAAAATGGTGAACAATTTCATTAAATCTTTCTGTGTAGTCGCTTCATTTATAGAGATAGAAATATGTTTATCATCTAGATAATTAAAGTTTACTTTAAAAGATTCTGCAACAGACTTTAATTTAATAGCATCTATTTCAACCAATAACGTATCAAAATAAGAAGTGTTTAGCTGGTTAAAACCTGCTTTTTCTAAATAATTTGCAACTAATTTTGTTTTATTATGCACAGAATCAGCAATAAACTTTAAACCTTCTTTACCGTTATAAACTGCATACATTCCTGCCATTACAGCTAGTAAAACTTGTGCAGTACAAATATTAGAAGTCGCTTTTTCGCGTTTAATATGTTGCTCTCTAGTTTGCAAAGCCATTCTTAAAGCACGGTTTCCATTTCTGTCTTTGGTAACACCAATAATTCTTCCAGGAATACTTCTTTTGTAGTCTTGTTTTGTTGCAAAATAACCAGCATGAGGGCCTCCATAACCTAATGGAATTCCAAAACGTTGTGTTGTTCCAACAACAACATCAACTCCAAATTCTGCCGGAGCTTTTAATTTTACTAATGATAAGATATCAGCTGCAACGGCAACTTTTATGTTATTTTCATTCGCTTTTGCTACAAAATTCTCATAATCATAAACTTGTCCATGTTTTCCTGGATATTGTAAAATTGCTCCAAAAAACTCATTAGAAAAATCGAATTCTTGATGATTCCCAACCACTAATTCAATGCCAATAGGAATAGAACGTGTTTGTAAAACCGATAAAGTTTGAGGTAAAATTTCTTCAGAAACAAAAAACTTATTTACACCTGCTTTTTTCTGCGCTCTTTCTCTAACATCAAATAATAAAGCCATTGCTTCTGCAGCGGCAGTTGATTCATCTAATAAAGAAGCGTTTGCCAGTTCCATTCCTGTTAAATCACAAACCATCGTTTGGTAATTTAACAATGCTTCTAACCTTCCTTGAGCAATTTCTGCTTGATAAGGCGTATAAGCGGTGTACCAACCTGGGTTTTCAAGAATGTTTCTTTGAATTACACTAGGTACAATTGCTTCATGATATCCTAAACCAATATAACTTTTAAAAACTTTATTTTTTTCAGATAATTTTTGAATATGCGCTAAATACTCATATTCACTCTTTGCAGGCGCTAAATCTAACTCGTCTTTTAAACGAATGTTATCTGGCACAGTTTCGAAAATTAATTGTTCTAAACTGTCAGCTTTAATGGTTGTCAACATCTTTTTTTGTTCCTCTTTATTAGGTCCAATATGTCTTAGTTCAAACGAATTTGTATTCATTAATGAGGTTTTTTTAGTACTTATCTCAATCGATATAGTAATGCATTTTTCAAACATCAAAAATAAGTAATTAAATAGACTCTCTTTTAATAGAAAATGAATAAAATTCAGTTAATTATTAACTAAATAAGAAGGTTATGAACAGAAACCTTATTTTTGTGAAATGCGGATTTTAAAATTAGTGTTCGATTTCTATATAAATGCCAGTATTCACGTTGCATTAGCGGTATATTCTTTTGTTAGAATTACAGAAATTTATTTTGGACTTGCTTATAATGAACCTTTAGATTATTTTATCTTTTACGGAACAATTACAGGTTATAATTTTGTAAAATTTGCTGGAGTAGCAAAATTGCATCATAGAAGTTTAACGAAGGGTTTAAAGATGATTCAAATTTTTTCATTCTTTTGCTTTTTAGCAATGTGCTATTATGGGTCTCAAGTAGCAATAAAAACATTGCTTTTCGCAATTCCTTTAATGTTGTTAACTTTTTTATATGCGGTTCCTCTTTTAAGTGGATTTCAAAAAAATTTACGCGTAATTAGTTACTTAAAAATTATTGTTGTTGCTATCGTTTGGGCTGGTTTTACGTTGCTTTTGCCTGTTTTAGATGCGGGTAGAGAGCTATCAATAACGGTAGCTTTATATGGTGTTCAAAGATTTTTAATTATTGTTACTCTTATACTTCCTTTTGACATTAGAGATGTAAAATATGATGCTATTTCACTACAGACAATTCCTAAAAAAATAGGTTTGGTATTAACTAAGAAATTAGGTTTGGTGTTAATGCTTTTTGCATTGGTAATCGAGTTTATGGTATCACCACAAATACAGGCAAAAAATGGATTTTTAGTTTTTTTCTTTTTAGTTATAATTTTCTTAATGAGAGCCAAAACAGACCAGTCAAAATACTATAGTTCTTTTTGGGTAGAAGCGTTACCTATTTTTTTCTGGTTATTTCTTTTAGGAATTCATAATTTTTAGCCCTTATATTATAGTTTATTGTAGACTCACTAATATTTATATCAAACTAAAAGAGATACAATAAAACTTTAAATTAGCTTCTTAATAACCTATTTACTTTGTAGATTTACATGCTTAATTTATAACTAAGATTCATAGAAATGAGTACTGTAAAAAGAAATTATATTTTCGATTTTGATAGCACTTTAACACGTGTTGAAGCACTAGATGTTTTAGCCGAAATTACATTAGTTAACAATCCTAAGAAGAATGAAATTATTCAAGAGATAATTGACATTACTAATTTAGGAATAGATGGTGAAATCTCCTTTACAGAATCCTTAGAACGAAGAATTAAATTATTAAAAGCAAACGAAGCAGATTTATCTGGGTTAATAGTTGCGTTAAAAAAGCAAGTTTCTAAATCTATAGAAAGTAATAAAGAATTTTTCGAAAATTATTCTGAAGAAATTTATGTAATTTCTTGCGGATTTAAAGAATTTATAGATCCTATTGTTAAGGAATATAATATACCTTCAGAAAGAGTATTTGCAAATACTTTTAAGTTTGCAAAAGACGGAGAAATTATTGGTTTTGATGCTGCCAATCCATTGTCTCAGCACAATGGAAAAATTCAGTGTTTAAAAGACATGAATTTAGAAGGCGAAATACAAGTAATTGGAGATGGTTATAGCGATTATGTTACTCGGGAAGCCGGAGTTGCAGACAAGTTTTTTGCATACACAGAAAATGTGTCAAGAGAAAAAACTACAGAAAAAGCAGATCATATTGCACCAAATTTAGACGAATTTTTATACATAAACAAGTTGCCAAGAAACATCTCATACCCAAAGAATAGAATTAAAATATTATTATTAGAAAATGTACATTCAGATGCTTTTACAAAGTTATCTACAGATGGCTTTTCTGTTGAAACAGTTTCTAAAAGTTTGTCTGAAGACGAATTGATAGAAAAAATAAAAGAGGTACACGTTTTAGGTATTCGTTCTAAAACAAATGTTACACAAAAAGTTATAGATGCTGCAGATAAATTAATGGTTGTTAGTGCATTTTGTATTGGTACCAAACAAATTGATTTAGATGCGTGTAAAGAAAAAGGAATCGTTGTTTTTAACGCACCTTATAGTAATACACGTTCTGTTGTTGAATTAGCAATTGGAGAAATTATTATGTTAATGCGTAGTGTTTTTCAAAGAAGTACAGAAATTCATAACGGTCAATGGAATAAAACAGCAGAAGGCTCTAGAGAAGTTCGTGGTAAAAAATTAGGAATTGTAGGGTATGGTAATATCGGGAAACAATTATCGATTTTAGCAGAAGCTTTAGGAATGGATGTATATTATTATGATGTAGAAGACAAGTTAGCGCTAGGAAATGCGACTAAAATGAATACTTTAAAGGAATTATTAGAAATTTCTGATGTAGTTACTTTACATGTTGATGATAATGCTGCGAACAAAAATTTCTTTGGAGAAGAAGAGATTTCTCAAATGAAAGATGGCGCACATTTAGTGAACTTAGCAAGAGGTTTTGTAGTTGACATTAATGCATTAGCCAATGCTTTAAAAAGCGGAAAACTAGCAGGAGCTGCAGTAGATGTGTATCCTTCAGAGCCAAGAAAAAACGGTGAGTTTTACACAGAGTTAAAAGGATTGCCAAACGTAATTTTAACACCTCACGTTGGTGGAAGTACAGAAGAAGCGCAAAGAGATATTGCAGATTTTGTGCCAAGTAAAATTATGGGGTACATGAATTCTGGAAATACAGTAGATGCAGTAAACTTCCCAAATATTCGTTTACCAAGACAAACAAATGCACATAGGTTTTTACATATTCATAAAAATGTTCCTGGTGTAATGGCAAAAATCAATAAGATATTAGCAAAGTATGATTTGAACATTATAGGTCAGTATTTATCTACAGATCCAAAAGTGGGGTATGTAATTACAGATTTAGATAAAGAATATAACAAAGAAGTTATTGAGAAATTAAGAAATGTAGAAGGAACTATTAAGTTTAGAGTTCTTTATTAATCACTTCCTTTTTTAAAGTATAAAAATACCTTTAGATTATTTAATCTAAGGGTGTTTTTTTTTGAAGCATTTTCCTGCTTTTTAGTATCTCTTTTTATGCTGAATTTATTTCAGTATTTCGCTTTTAAAAGTAAGTGATTTATTTCTTAATAACAGATACTTAATAGAGTTCAGCGTAAAAAGGTTAAAAATAGCAACAGATATTTGAACGGTTTCAATTAGGGCGAGACTAGTTTGCTAACATTTATTTATTACAGGGAAAAGTAATCTGTTTATAAAAGAATACAATGCTACTTTTACAGGAGTAACAAAGTAAATAAAAGTGAGTTATAATTTAATTCCCTTTTTCATATTGATGATTTTCTCATCTTCTATATTTAAATAACGTTTGCTACCCAAATACCTGTTTTTATTAAATTCATCATAGTTTGGTTCCTTTTTATTTATAGAACTCAAATGAACATTTCCAGAAGCATGAATAAATTCACCTTTGTCATTTCCAAGCCAAATACCAACATGAGTTACACGTTGCTTTTTGTCTTCAGTAGCTTTTCTTCCAAAGAATAATAAATCACCTTTTTGTAAACCTTCAAAAGTTAAGTTATTATCCACTGTTTTTCCAGCATAAATTTGCTGAGAAGCATCTCTAGGAATGATAAATCCATTCATTAAATACACCATTTTTGTAAAGCCACTACAATCAATTCCTTTAGATGAGGTTCCTCCCCATAAATAAGGGAAACCATTCATTTTCTTAGCAATACTTTCAATATTTTCTTTTGGTGATTCTAGGTTTTTTAACCAATAATTATAGATTACGGCTTCGTTTTTATTGACAAAACCAATTCTGTTGTCGGGATATTTTACTTCATAAAATACATTGTCTTCAGAAACATATTGTAAGATTCCACCTAAAGTAATGTCAGAAATAATTTCAGAATTCACAGATTTATCAACATGTACATAACCGAAATTTTGAGTAAAAATTATTTTCTTCGATTGATTCCAAGCATCAAATTGCGTTTTATTCATTCTTGTAATTCCGCCTTTATCAACCCAAGAAATATAATTATCTGGAGTTTGAACTCTGTAAAAATCTCCTTTTTTATCTAATACCTTTAAAGACATTCCTAGTAAACCCTGTGTTCCTAATTCAGCAGAATGTTTTGGTTTAGAACGAATGTTAATTACCGAGTTTCTTGCGACTGCAAAATGTTTATCTCCAACAGCAGAATCTGGTAAAACACGAACGTTATTTGTAAATGCTAATTTTCTATTTTTTAAACTATCTAAAAGTATAGAAAAAACTTTTTTAGTAGTCGTTTCTCCTTCTAAAATCAGTTGATTGTCAGCGAATTCAAAATGAACATCAAAAAGTTCAACTCTTTTGTCAGGAGCAAAAGTTGTCTTTAAAATTGAATGAATATTTTGCAGTTCGTTAATTGTTTTTGTGTCATTTTCACAAGACATAAAAAGAATCAAAATTAGTACTGTAAATGGTTTGAGAATTCTCATTAATAAATATTTTCTGCTAAAGTACAAAAAATCAAAACTCAAAAAATTGAATTCTCAATAGGATTGTTTTATATTTGGAGTAAATCATTTTTACTCGATGCAATATAAAAACTCGTTAGCATTTGCTAAACAACAAGATAAAGAGGATAAACTTTCATTCTTACGAAATCGATTTCATATTCCGAAAGATAAAAACGGAAATAACTGGTTGTATTTTACAGGAAACTCTTTGGGTTTGCAGCCAAAAGCGACTAAAGAATACATTAATCAAGAGTTAGAAGATTGGGCAAATCTTGGAGTAGAAGGTCATTTTGAAGCAAAGAATCCATGGTTAAATTATCATGAATTACTCACAGATAAAATGGCAAAAATTGTTGGAGCAAAACCTATTGAAGTTGTTGTTATGAATACATTAACAACCAATTTGCACTTGTTAATGGTTTCGTTTTATAGACCAACAAAAGTAAAATATAAAATCGTTATAGAAAGTGATGCGTTTCCTTCAGATAGATACGCAGTGCAATCTCAATTAAAGCTTCATGGTTTTTCTGAAGAGGATCTTATTGAATGGAAACCAAGAAAAGGAGAAGAACTATTAAGTATTGAAGATTTAGAAAAAATTGTTTCTGAACAAGGAGATGAAATTGCGTTATTATTAATTGGTGGCGTAAATTATTACACTGGCCAATTTTTAGATATTAAAAAAATCGCAGAAATAGGACATTCAAAAGGTTGTATTGTTGGAATTGATTTAGCGCATGGAGCAGGAAATATTCAACCAAACTTACATGATTCTGGGGTAGATTTTGCAGCTTGGTGTTCGTATAAATATTTAAATTCTGGACCAGGAAGTTTAGCCGGACTATTTGTCCACGAAAAACATGCTAAAAATAAAGAGTTACCTCGTTTTGCCGGTTGGTGGAATCATAATGAAAAAACACGCTTTAATATGCGTCAGCCATTCGATGTGATGGAAGGAGCAGAAGGTTGGCAATTATCTAACCCACCAATATTATCTATGGCAGCAATAAAAGCTTCTTTAGATCTATTTGATGAGGTTGGAATGGATGCTTTACGAGAAAAATCAGAAAAACTAACAGGTTATTTTGAGTTTTTAATTAATGAAATGAATTCTGATAATATTAAAATAATTACACCAACAAATCCAAAAGAACGAGGATGTCAATTATCGATTCAAGTAAAAAATGCCGATAAAAATTTACATAAAAAATTAACAGAAAATAATGTTATTACAGATTGGCGAGAGCCAGATGTTATACGTTGTGCGCCTGTACCATTATATACTTCTTTTGAAGACGTATATAGCATGGTGACTATTTTACAAACTTTATTGTAAAGTTGTTAAACTGAATTTATTTCAGTTTATTATTAAATGAAAAGGAAATTAAATAAAAAGTAAAAATGTCTTCTAGAGCATTTCCTTTCAATCAAAAATATTTTGACTGAAAGGAATAAGCGCAGTTCTCGAGAGGTTATTATTAGTTATCGACTGCGCTCGAACTGACAATTGAAAATATGAATAAAAAAGATAAAGTACTAATTATAGGAGCAGGTTTATGTGGAAGTTTACTCGCTTTAAGACTTGCACAAAGAGGTTTTAAAGTTGACGTTTATGAAAGCAGACCAGATTTAAGAACTACAGATATTTCTGCAGGAAGGTCTATTAACTTAGCATTGTCAGACAGAGGTTTAAAAGCCTTGCGTTTATGCGGAATGGAAGAGAAAGCAAGAGAAATATGTATTCCAATGTATGGCAGATTAATGCATGATACAAAAGGAAATACCTTTTCTTCTAATTATTCTGGTAGAGAAGGAGAATACATCAACTCAATTTCGCGTGGCGAATTAAACGGTATTTTATTAACGGAAGCAGAAAAACACGAAAATGTACACATCCATTTTAATCAAAAATGTAAAAATGTTGATATAGATAACGGAGTTGTACTTTTTGAAGATTACAAAACAAAAGAAGAATTTACAGTAAATGCAGCTGTTATTTTTGGAGCAGATGGTGCGGGTTCATCATTACGAAAAAGCTATGTTTCTGAACGTAAATTCTTATTTAGCTACTCTCAAAATTATTTAAATCACGGTTATAAAGAACTAGAAATTCCGGCAGATAAAAACGGAAATCATCAAATAAGTAAAGGACATTTACACATTTGGCCTCGTGGAGATTTTATGTTAATCGCCTTGCCAAATTTGGACGGCAGTTTTACCGTAACACTCTTTTTAAGTTATGATGAAGGTGAATTTAATTTCGAAAACTTAACATCTGAAGAAAAAATTACCGAATTTTTTGAGAAAGAATTTCCAGATGCTTTGGCGTTAATTCCTAATATAAAAGAGGAATTCATTAACAATCCAACAGGTCCATTAGGAACCATTAAATGTTCTCCTTGGAGCTATGAAGATAAAACGCTTTTAATAGGCGATTCATCGCACGCAATTGTACCGTTTTACGGACAAGGAATGAATGCTTCTTTTGAAGATGTAGTTGTTTTTGATGAAATTCTGAATAAAGATTTAGGTGACTGGAAAACTATTTTTAAAGCGTATCAAAAAGCGAGAAAACACGACACAGATGCTATTGCAGATTTAGCAATTGATAATTTTCATGAAATGAAAAATCATGTTGCAAATCCGCTTTTTAAAGAGAAAAGAAAAATAGAAATGGATTTAGAAAAAGCATTTCCAACGGAGTATTTTTCTAAATACTCTTTAGTAACCTTTAATGAACATATTGGTTACAATGAAGCTATGAATAGAGGTAGAGCGCAAGATAAAGCATTGTTAAACATGATTGCAGATGATGCCGTTCATACGAATTTAGAACTGACAAAAGAGGAGTTGAGAGTCATTTTAGACAAAGTAATTATAGAAACAAACACCCTTTTAGAGGAAGATAAAATAGCAGGATTATAAAAACGTACTATGTCAGAAAAAAAAGTAACACCACGAGGCGCATATCCACACGTAAAAGTTGTAGGAGATTTTATTTTTGTATCCGGAACAAGTTCTAGAAAAGCTGATAATACCATTGCAGGAGTGGATATTATTGATGAAATGGGAACAAAGTTTCTAAATATAGAAACACAAACAAAAGAAGTTTTACAGAATATTGACAAAAACTTACAAACAGTTGGTGCCACTATAAAAGACGTTGTAGATGTATCTACTTTTCTAGTAAATATGAATGATTTTGCAGGTTATAATAAAACCTATGCAGAATTTTTTGAAAAAGAAACAGGCCCAACAAGAACCACCGTTGCTGTACATCAATTACCACATCCAGATTTGGTTGTGGAAATTAAAGTTACTGCTTATAAAAAGCAATAGATGATTAGATTTTTTAGAAGTATCAGTATCGATAAAGTTGTGTTTTCTTTTTTATTAATAGTTTTCTATTCATGTAAACCAAAGATGGCGCTTCCAGATCCTTTTGAAGCAGGTTGGAAAGGAGAAAAGGTTTGTGAAGTACTAGAAGATAATGCAGCCTTAAGAGTGTTAAAATGTACTTTCGCTCCAGGAGTTGGCCATGAGAAACATTATCATAACAAACATTTTGGTTACACTCTTGTTGGAAGTAGATTTAAAATTAAAGACACCACTGGTGCTAGAGAAGTTAATGTACCAACAGGATATAGTTTTTCAAATGAAGATGTATCTTGGCATGAAGTTTTAAATATTGGTGATGAAATAGCTGTATTTTTAATTATAGAACCTAAATAGGTTTAAGAAATAATTGATATTTAAAGAATGATGAAATTCTTTAGAAAAATAATAAAATGAACATTAAAAATTACATCAACGGAGAGTTTGTAGATCCAGTATTAGGTAATTATATAGATAATTACAATCCATCAAATGGAGAAGTTTATGGTCAGATTCCTAACTCAACTTCTGAAGATGTAGAAAAAGCATACGAAGCTGCAGAAAAAGCATTTCCAAATTGGTCTAACACAACACTAGAAACAAGAAGTAAAATCTTGTCTAAAATAGCTGATTTGATAGAAGGAAAATTGCACCTTTTAGCAGAAGCAGAATCTAAAGACAATGGAAAGCCAATTAGTTTGGCAAAAGCAATAGATATTCCAAGAGCAGCAGCAAATTTTCAGTTTTATGCAAATGCAATTACACAGTTTTCATCAGAAGCACATGAAAGTATTGGACTAAATGCAGTGAATTTCACATTGCGTCAACCTATTGGAGTTGTAGGTTGTATTTCTCCTTGGAATTTACCTTTATATTTATTCACATGGAAAATAGCGCCTGCAATTGCAGCGGGTAATTGTGTGGTTGCAAAACCAAGCGAAATAACACCAATGACAGCTTTTTTATTAGGAGAAATTTGCACAGAAGCAGGTTTACCTAATGGTGTCTTAAATATTGTTCATGGATTGGGTACTACAACTGGGCAAGCAATTGTAGCGCATCCAAATATTACAGCGATCTCTTTTACAGGAGGAACAAAAACAGGGGCAAGTATTGCACGAATTGCAGCGCCAATGTTTAAAAAATTATCCTTAGAATTGGGAGGAAAGAACCCTAATATCATTTTTGCAGATTGCGATTATGATAAAATGTTAGAAACCACAGTGCGTTCTTCGTTTGCTAATCAAGGTCAGATTTGTTTATGCGGAAGTAGAATTTTTGTGGAAGAAAAAATCTATGAAAAATTTAAGAAAGATTTTATTAAAAATGTAAAACAATTAAAAGTTGGTCATCCATCAAAAAGGAATATAGATATTGGAGCATTAGTTTCTAAAGAACATTTAGAAAAAATAGAATCTTATGTTGAAATTGCAGAAGATGAAGGAGGAAGAATTTTATGTGGAGGTTTAGAAGTTACAATTCCTGGATATGAAAATGGGTATTATTTTCAGCCTACAGTCATTGAGGTTACAGATAATTCTTGCAGAGTAAATCAAGAAGAAATTTTTGGCCCAATAGTAACAATTATGCCGTTTAAAACTGATGAAGAAGCGTTGCAATTAGCAAACGATGTAAAATATGGATTGTCAGCAACTTTATGGACCAATAATTTAAACAGAACAATGCAATTTTCTAAACAATTACACATAGGAATTGTTTGGGTAAATACGTGGATGTTACGTGATTTAAGAACGCCTTTTGGTGGGCAGAAAGCAAGTGGAATTGGAAGAGAAGGAGGTTTTGAAGCATTACGATTTTTTACAGAGCCAAAGAATATATGTATCAAATACGAATAAAGAAATAAGAGAAAAAATGATTGCTGTTTGTGATGAGAAAATCGCAAAAAAAGGAGACCATGTAGGTTTGTCTTTTTACGCTTTTTTTGCAAGCAAAAATTAGTGTCTAACTGCATTAATGAAAGTTGCAAAATGGTGGATTGAAACTCACGAGTTAGCTCATTTTTAAAAAGCAGTTAAGATTAAAAAAAGGGTTAACAATAACAATTAAACTAAATGTCTCCTCGAGCGCAATCAATAGGTTATTGCTTGACCAGACATAAAAGATATTATATATGAATTTACAACTAAAAAACAAAAATGCTTTAGTTTGTGGAAGCACACAAGGAATAGGAAAAGCAACAGCAATTTTATTAGCAGAAGAAGGTGTGAACATCACTTTAGTTGCTAGAAATGAAGAGAAACTAAAAGCAGTTTTGGCAGAATTATCAAATGAAAATCAATGTCATAGTTACTTGGTAGCAGATTTTTCTAAACCAGATGAATTAAAAAAAGTAATGGAAACTACAGATTGTAATTTTCATATTTTAGTAAACAATACTGGTGGCCCAAAAGGAGGAGAACTTTTAACTGCAACAACAACAGAACTGTTAAATGCATTTCAAATGCATATTGTTTGTAATCAAATTTTGGTGCAAGCCGTTGTTCCGTTTATGAAATCAGAAAAATATGGTAGAATTATTAACGTAATTTCTACCTCTGTAAAAGAACCAATTCCTGGTTTGGGAGTTTCAAATACAATTAGAAATGCAGTTGGTAATTGGTCTAAAACATTGGCTTCTGAATTGGGGCAATTTCAAATTACAGTAAATAATGTCCTGCCAGGTTTTACAGATACAGCACGTTTAGATCAAATTATTAAGATAAAAGCACAAAAAGAAAACACAACTGAAGCAGAAATGGAACAAATAATGAAAAGCTATGTTCCTGCAAAACGTTTTGCGAAACCAGAAGAAACCGCTGCTGCTGTAACTTTTTTAGCAAGTAAACAGGCAAGTTATATAAACGGAATTAACGTTCCTGTAGATGGAGGAAGAACCAAGAGTTTGTAGTTTTTTTAGAAGCTATTTCCTGCTTTTTACGATATCTTTTTTCTGAAAAAGAAAAAAGGATGCTGTTTCAATCAGGGCTAAACTTGTTTGCTGAATTCAGTAATAAAAAGTAACAATTAGATAATTTTAAAGTCTACAATCTAAATATTCAATAACCTAAAAATCATAAAATATGAACTTAGTACAACCTTTAAATTTTAAAAAGTGGATTGATGAAAATCGTCATTTATTAAAACCACCAGTTGGTAACAAGCAAGTTTGGGATAACGGTGAGTATATTGTTATGGTTGTTGGAGGCCCAAATAATAGAAAAGATTACCACTATAACGAAACGCCAGAATTTTTCTATCAAGTAGAAGGAGATATGATTTTAAAAATCATAGATGATAAAGGCGAACAAATTGATATAGAAATTAATGAAGGTGATATTTACTTATTGCCTGCAAAAGTACCGCATTCACCTCAAAGAATAGAAAATACAGTTGGCTTGGTTATAGAATATCCACGTTCTAAAGGAATGTTAGATGCTTTAGAATGGTATTGCGAAAATTGTGGAAACCCTTTGTATAGAGAAGAATTTGCATTAGATAATATTGAAACGGATATGCCAATTATATTTGATAAATATTATTCTGACACTAAAAAATGTACTTGTGGTAATTGTGATACAGTAATGGAAGCACCTAAAAAGATAAAAGTTTAAATACATTGAAAAGAAGAAGTTTTTTAAAGAAAAGTTTTTATACTGCTCTTGGAGCAAGCGTCTTAACGGGCTTTTATTCGTGGAGAATTGAGCCTTTTTGGTTAGAATTTGTAAAAGTTAAAATGCCAATAAAAAATTTACCAACTCATTTAGTTGGTAAAACTATTATGCAAATAAGTGATATTCATGTTGGGAATAGATTTGATTGGAATTACATAATTGAATCTTTTGATAAAGCACAAAAATTGAATCCAGATTATGTGGTTTACACAGGAGATTATGTAGATTATGAAGATCAAGAACAATTAGAACATCTTAAAATAGTTCTAAAAAACTGTGTTAAGGGAAAAATTGCAACAGTAGGTGTTTTAGGAAATCATGATTATGGAGAAGATTGGTTAGAAGATGATGTTGCAAATTCAATTATAGATATTCTAAATAGTAGTGGAATTGAAACTTTACGGAATGAACAAAAAGAATATGAAGGGTTAAATTTTATAGGAATAGATGATTTTTGGGGAACAAATTTTAAACCATCTAATGTGCTAGACTATATAGATTTAGAGAAACCGACTATAGCTTTATGTCATAATCCTGATGTTTGTGATTTAGATATCTGGAACGGTTATAAAAGTTGGATTTTGGCTGGCCATACACATGGAGGACAAGTAAAACCACCTTTTTTAAAACCACCAATTCTACCTGTAAAAAACAAGAAATATTCAGCAGGAAAAATTCCTTTAGATGATGGTAGAACATTATATATTAACAGAGCATTAGGGCATCTTTTTCAAGTTCGATTTAACGTAAGACCAGAAATAACAGTCTTTGAACTTGCCTAAATATTAAAATATTGCATTAATTTATATATTATATAATTACAAATATGGAAAGAAGAAAACTGCGTATTAACGGACATTCACATTTATTACCTTATCCAGAAGAAATCCCTCAATTTATGAAGGATAAAGAAATTTTTTGGGTAGATGATGAGCGGAAGCATATGTTACAAAAAGGATGGAAACGTCCTGTAACAGATTCTAGTTTTTTCTTAGATGAGAAATTACTTTGGATGGAAAAAAATAAGATTGACCATGCTGTAGTTTTAAATCTTTCTCAATTATATGGAAATGGTTTGCGTTTAGAAGAAATGAAAAAAGCCTTGCGTTTTCAGAATGATTTTAATGCAAAAGTGCAACACAATCATCCTAGTAAATTTACCTGTGGTTTTGTTGTGCATCCAGGTTTTATTTATGGTGCATTAGATGAAATGAAACGTTGTGTAGAAGAGTTGGGTTTAAAAGTATTGTGTTTACCAACTCATTTTATGGATTCTATTGGGCAATGGAGATCTGTTTTTGACGAAGAAAATGACCGTATTTTTGAGTTAGCAGATAAATATAAGTTAGCCATAGAAATTCATCCATATGATGGAGATAAAATGATAAAATTAGAAAACACCAATTGGCGTTTTCATTTAATTTGGATGCTTGCTCAATGTGGTGATGCGTATCACTTTTATACGTTAAACGGAATGCAAGAACGTTTCCCAAATATTAGAACGTGTTTTGCTCACGGAGGTCAATTGGCACAAATGAATTTAGGAAGAAGAATTCAAGGTTTTGATGGAAGGCCAGATTTATTTGAAGGAAAAACACACCCAAGAAAAGCAGTTGGTCATCCAAATATTTTTTTTGATACCTTAGTTCACGATACAGATTCTTTGAGTTTAATGTTTAAAAGACAAGGAACAAAACAAGTTTTAATGGGATTAGATGATCCTTATCCTTTAGGAGAAATGGAAAGTGATGCACAGTCTTCCTATCCAGGTAAAATTTTAGATTTAGCGATAAAGAAAAATATTATTACTGAAACTGAAAAAGGTCAAATTTGGGAAGATAATGTGTTGCAGTGGTTGTTTGGAGATGACGAAAAAGCAAAACAAGAGTTGATTCGTAAGATATTGCAGTAAGTATTAAATTTACAGTCGCAGTTTTTAGTAATGTATTGGCTGAAAACTGCAACTGAAAACTACCAGTTACCCTTGACATTGTTTTAAAACTTCTTAAGCTCTTTCTAACATAAAATGCAACACCTATTTTTTCCTGATAAAGTAATTCTGTATTTTTATCTGTCAAAAGCAATATAACCTAAGTTTAAAAATGCTTTTTGTATTCGAGTTTAATGTTGAGTTGGTCCTGTTACATCTAAGGCAATAAAAAGTCCGAGGAATAAAAATGTTTTTTTTGAATTAGAACTAGTTTACTTTTATAGTAATAGTTTTATTTTTTTCTAAGTTAAATTTAGAATCTTTATACTTTGGAGGTCCCATAAAACCTGTTGCATCATTAGATATTCCTATTGGTTCTTTTGGAATTCCAAAAAAATTTGTGTCCATTTTTTTGTTGTCATTTGCATCATGGAAAGCTGAAATTGCATAAATTCCTTTTGGTAAGTTTTTAAAAATAACGACAGACTTTTTGTTATTTACTTTTACAGTTTCTCCTCTATAGCTCTTCTTTAAAAAGCTAGCTTCTTCATTATAAAGCGCTACAAAAAGATTTCCTTTATCTGATTTCATTCCAGAAAACGCTACTCTTAAATCAATTTTTTCTTTTTCTTGTTGCGCATTTGTTGTGTTTATAATACTAAAAATGAATGTCGCTATTAAGAGTGTTTTTTTCATCGTTGCTTTTTTAATAGTATTCAAATATCTGATGTTTTTTTGCGATGTTTATACAAGAACAATACCAAATGTTGTTTTTTGTTTCTCAGTTGTAAATTTAGTTGGTAATTTCTATTTATAATTTAATTTGATGAAAAATTTTAGGGTTTTCTATCTTTTTTTAAATACGTTTATCCCTGATTGAGTGGTCTTTTTGAGCTCGTTGAGGTTGTCTTTAATAATAATACATTTTTATTAAAAGTAGCATGCGAAGCAAAAATAGCGAGTAAGGAAAGCAGGAAATAGCTTCTAGAAAAAAAACGAATGTAACTATATTTCCAATTTAATTTGTTGTAGCGTTTTATCTGAATTGATGAATTCTGAAACAATTTCAAAATACAAATCATCAATAGTTGCGTCAAAATATTTTGTCCATTTATCATCAGAAAATAGATGATTTATTTGTTTTATTTTTTTTTGAGCTTCAGAAAAAGTAAATAAATAATTTATTGAATTTTCTTTTTTAGTTTGAATTTTTGCTGACTTATTTTTAAAATCTACATCAATGAAATATATTTTTTCAGATGAGTTAATAGGATAGAAGTCAATCCATTTTGCAAATCCAATAACGTTTTTTTGATTCTTATAGCTATCGTTTGAAATTAATTTCCATCTACAATTGGCAACTCTTCCCCAATGATTCGATTTCCTGTAAACGCCTTCTTCAGTATAAAAATAGCTGCTTTCAGATTTACTTTTGTAGTTGGTGTCTTCTGGAAACTCAAAGTCATCAACTTGTATGAATTCACAAAAAGTATGTTTAAAAAAATTGTGTTGGTTGTAGGTTTTCAAAATTGATATTTAAAATGTTTTGCGAAAATAATGAAGCAATATGAATAATCATAAAGAGATTGTTTTTGTTTCTCATTTTTAACTAAAAAAAAACGCAATCAAATTAATGATTGCGTTTTATTTATTTAAGAAAGTATATTTTCTTTCTTAGAAGACCCCAAATCAAGTTTGGATTCTTTCGAGAAGATCCCTCTTTTCATCGTGATAAGCGATATGTAAAGATTTGTTTTACAAATCTAACATCCTGCTTACTTTACTTCTTCGAAATCTACATCTTCAACATTGTCTCCTTGAGCATCTGCTTCAGGTTGATCTTGTTGTGCGCCAGCATCAGCTCCTTCAGCCCCACCTTGTGCAGCATACATCTCTTCAGATGCAACTTTCCAAGCTTCGTTGATAGTTGCTAAAGCAGTATCAATAGATGCTAAGTCTTTAGATTCATGTGCAGCTTTTAATTCAACTAAAGCAGCTTCAATTGGTCCTTTTTTATCATCAGATAATTTCTCGCCAAATTCTTTTAATTGTTTTTCCGTTTGGAAAATCATAGAATCTGCTTCGTTGATTTTTTCTGCAGTTTCTTTTGCAGCTTTATCAGCATCAGCATTTTCTTCTGCTTCTTGTCTCATTTTAGCGATGTCTTCTTCAGATAATCCAGAAGAAGCTTCAATTCTAATTTCATGAGATTTGTTTGTTCCTTTGTCTAAAGCAGAAACTTTAATAATACCATTTGCATCAATATCAAAAGTAACTTCAACTTGAGGAATTCCTCTTTGTGCAGGAGGTAAACCATCTAAGTGGAAACGACCAATTGTATTATTATCTGCAGCCATAGCTCTTTCACCTTGTAAAACGTGAATTTCTACTGATGGTTGATTGTCTACTGCTGTAGAGAATACTTGAGACTTTTTTGTAGGAATAGTTGTGTTTGCATCAATTAATTTTGTGAAAACATTCCCCATTGTTTCAATTCCTAATGATAAAGGTGTAACGTCTAATAACAATACATCTTTTACATCACCAGATAAAACTCCACCTTGAATAGCAGCTCCTAAAGCAACAACTTCATCAGGGTTTACACCTTTACTTGGCGCTTTTCCAAAGAATTTTTCAACAGCTTCTTGTACAGCAGGTATTCTTGTAGAACCACCAACTAAAACAATCTCATCTATTTCATCTAAAGTTAAATCAGCATTTTTTAATGCAGTTTTACAAGGTGCGATCGTTCTTTTTACTAAATCGTCAATTAATTGCTCAAATTTAGATCTAGATAAAGTTCTTACTAAGTGTTTTGGTCCACTAGCAGTAGCAGTAACATATGGTAAGTTAATTTCTGTTGAAGTAGTAGAAGATAATTCAATCTTCGCTTTTTCAGCAGCTTCTTTTAAACGTTGTAAAGACATTGGGTCTTCACGTAAATCGATTCCTTCGTCAGATTTAAATTCTTCAGCTAACCAGTTAATGATTTTTTCATCAACATCATCACCACCTAAATGCGTATCTCCATCAGTAGCTAATACTTCAAAAACGCCATCTCCTAATTCTAAGATAGAAACATCATGTGTTCCACCACCAAAATCAAAAACAACAATTTTTTTATCGTCATGAGATTTGTCTAAACCGTAAGCCAATGCAGCAGCAGTAGGTTCGTTTATAATTCTTTTTACTTGTAAACCTGCAATTTCACCAGCTTCTTTAGTAGCTTGTCTTTGCGCATCGTTAAAATATGCTGGTACAGTAATTACTGCTTCAGTAACTTCCGTTCCTAAATAGTCTTCAGCAGTTTTTTTCATTTTTTGTAACACCATTGCAGAAATTTCTTGAGGCGTATATAAACGACCATCAATATCTACTCTTGGTGTATCATTATCTCCTTTTACTACTTTATAAGGAACTCTTTTTGCTTCCTTAGTAGATTCAGAAAATTTATTTCCCATAAAACGTTTAATAGAATAAACAGTTTTTGTTGGGTTTGTTACTGCTTGTCTTTTAGCAGGGTCACCAACTTTACGTTCTCCTCCTTCTACAAAGGCAACAATAGATGGTGTAGTTCTTTTTCCTTCCGAGTTAGGGATTACAACTGGCTCATTTCCTTCCATTACAGAGACACACGAGTTTGTTGTACCTAAATCAATTCCTATAATCTTACTCATAATTTTTAGTTTATGTTTTTAAATTCTTGTTTCAATTTTACATTTTCTATTAGTCAAAGGGTGTGCCAACCGCTGTTTGACTGTAAAATGTCAGTTTTTAAAAAAAATAAAGAAAATATTTGTGACATATTGACATAAAGTGTGTCTGTATAATAGAGATGTTTTAAGTATTTGAATTCAATAAATATTTTCTTATATTTGAATAGTTTAAGAAATAAACATTATATTATTAATATAATTTTAAAAAAAAATCATGAATAAATTTGACGAAAAGGTAGCACAGTATTCTAAATTTATGGATGATAAAGGTCTTAAATATGATGCGGATTTATTAAAAGCTGTGACAAAAGGATTAGGACCATCAATTTATAAAAGAGATGCTGAAACTATTTCTGGTTCTGATGCAAAGGAATTCGTAACTGTAAAGAAAAACTTTTTGATAAAAAAATTAGGCTTGCCTGATGGTCCAAAATTAGACGAAGCAATTGCAAAAGTTGTTGAAGCTATTGGAAAATCGGAAAGAAGTAAATACAGAGCAGTACTTTACTATATGTTAGCTGTTGAATTTGGAAAACAATCTATTTATAAATAAAATATAAATTTTATTATATATAAAAAAATCCAACTCTTTGAGTTGGATTTTTTACATTTACAGCGATTTATTTCTAAAAAATTATGAATGTCGCAATTTATTAGTGTTTTTGATATGTTGAAGATTGGTGTTGGGCCATCAAGTTCGCATACATTAGGTCCTTGGAGAGCTGCCCAACAGTGGATTTTAAAATTAAAAGAAAAGGAACATTTTTTTTTGATTGATGAAATCAAAATAGATTTATATGGTTCTTTATCTTTAACAGGAAAAGGGCATGCTACAGATTTGGCAATTTTATTAGGATTAAGTGGTACAGACCCAGAATACATTCCTATTGAAGATATCGACGAAATAATTAAAGGTATTAAAGAAACTTCATTGTTGTTTTTGAACAACGAGAAAATGATTTCTTTTTCTACTGAAAACATTAAATTTAACAAAGAGTTTTTACCATTAAACCCTAATGGAATGACATTTACAGGGTTTTGTAATGGTGACGTTATTTCTAAAGAAACTTATTTTTCAATAGGAGGAGGTTTCATTATTCAAGAAAAAGACTCTTTATCCGAAGAAATAGAAATATCAAAACAAAATTTTCCTTTCCCAATGAATAAAGCACTTCAATTAGAACAATATTGTGAAAAAGAAAATTTATTAATTTCAGATATTGTTTATCAGAATGAATTGGTTTTAAATTCTGGGGATAAAATAGATTTTGAAATCAATAGAATTTGGGAAACCATGTTAGAATGTATGTATGTTGGTTGTCATTCTAAAGGAATTCTTCCAGGTGGATTAAATGTAAAAAGAAGAGCTGCAGAAACTCATGATAAATTAATAAAAGATAGTTCTTATACAAATCCAAAAGAATGGATTACTGCAATTAGAAGTACAGAGGTAAAATTTAGAGAAATTTTAAAATGGGTAAGTTGTTTTGCGCTCTCTGTAAATGAAGTAAATGCTTCTTTAGGAAGAGTTGTAACTGCACCAACTAATGGAAGTGCAGGAGTAATTCCTGCAGTTTTAATGTATTATTTAGTAATTGAAAATCATGAGGCTGACTTTAAGCAGATTAAAAAATTCTTACTAGTTGCTGGAGAAATTGGAAGTATTTTTAAGAAAAATGCCACTATTTCAGCTGCAATGGGAGGTTGTCAAGCAGAAATTGGAGTGTCATCTGCAATGGCAGCGGCAGCGTTAACAGAATTGTTAGGTGGAACGCCAGCACAAAGTTTGGTTGCAGCAGAAATTGCAATGGAACATCATTTAGGTTTAACATGTGATCCAATTGGTGGTTTGGTTCAAATTCCTTGTATAGAAAGAAATGCAATGGGAGCAATTAAAGCAATTAATGCAGCAGAAATGGCTTTAGATACAGATCCAAAAGAAACAAAAGTTCCGTTAGATAAAGTGATTGATACAATGTGGGAAACAGCAAAAGACATGAACAAAAATTACAAAGAAACTTCTGAAGGTGGTTTGGCAGTTACTGTTAGATTGGTAGATTGTTAAAAAAAAGCCCAAAAGCTTTTTAAGACTTTTGGGCTTTCAGAAAAAACTAACTAAACAATGTTATTTATTTTCAGAACTTTGAACGGCTAAATTATAAATTACCAATCCAAATCCTATTTTGTTTATGGCATCTCCAATGTTATAAATAACATCCATATTTAAGCCACCAAATACTCCAGAGTACCAGCCTTCAGTTCCAGCCATATATCCTAAAGGATAAATGGCCCAACCAACTAAAACAAACCAACATAAAGTTTTGTGAGCTTTTAAAACAGCTCCACCAGCTTCGATAGCTAGTTTCTTGGCAGTTCCAAACCAGATATCATAAACAATTACGAAGTAAGCCAAGCCAGATATAAGACCCCATAACCATGCATTTGGTGCATCAATTACTTCTCCTATATAACCCGTTACCAGCATAATAACTGATAAGAAGATTAATCTCCACATTAAAGATTTTTTAGCTCCTGCAACTTTTAAGATTAAATAGAACTCTACACACATTAAGGGAACAGTTAAGACCCAATCAACGTATCTAAAGAAGGTTGGAGATTCTCCGTTAGAAGCCCAATAGTCTCTCATATACCAATAATGAACTGCAGCAATGAAAGTAATCAAACCAGAAACTAATAGTGAAGTTCTCCATTTTTTATCAAAACTATTCATTGATAAAAAGAAAAATACTGCAGCAGCCATCATAGCCATGCAGCCTACAAAAAATGTAAACCCAACATAATCACTTGGATCCATTTTTGCAACGGAAAGAAAGTTAATCGATAAATTCATAATATTTGAATAAATTAAGTTAGTAAAATAATTAATGTTTAATGTTTTAATGAAAACATTAAACCAAATATATGAATAAAATTATTAACTTTACAACATGAATACATTATTTAATAGAAATTATCAAAATTTAATGCTTTTTCTTACGTTTTTCTTACTTTGGGTAAGTATTCAATTTGGAGAAGTAGTCGAAGATTTTTTAGCATATGTAATGGTGATTTCGTTAGGTATTTTGCATGGAGCGAATGATTTGTTGATTTTATCAATAAAGGAGAAAAAGGACAAGACGTTTATAAAAAACCTTATAATTTATGTTAGTATAATTATTCTATGTCTAATAATTTATATGTTTAGCCCTTTTGTAGCTATATTATTATTTGTTTTATTGAGCTCTTATCATTTCGGAGAAGAACACCTTAGCAAGAAAATAAACGTAAACGTATTATTTAATTCTTTATATTTTTTAGCATACGGGATGTTTATCTTTTCCTTAATTTTTTATCAATCTATTACTGATGTTGATGTAATTATGAGAGAACTAACAGGTTTAACCTTCACTGAGTTTCAAATAGAAATAACCTTACTTATGAGTGCTGTATTTTTATTTATAGGAAGTTTGTACCTGATTTTAACTAAAAGAAATAAGTCGAAAATATTTATAGAAGAGCTCTTTTATTTAATGTTACTTTTTCTCGTCTTCAAAAGCTCTTCTTTAATATTGGGTTTCGCTATTTATTTTATTTTTTGGCATTCTATACCTTCTATTATTCATCAGATAGAATTTATTTCAGGAAATTTAAATAAAAAAACTATTTTTTTTTATATAAAAAAAGCACTAATCTATTGGGTAATTAGCATCATTGGGTTATTGATTTTATATCAATTAGTTCCACAGGTAGAGTTGTTTGCTACTGTAGTTTTTGTGATTTTATTTGCAGTAACAGCGCCACATACTTGGGTGATGTACAAAATGAAAAATTAACGAGTAAAAAACAAATCATTTCCAGAAGACATTTCTTCAGAAAAACGATAATTATCAACATTAAAGCCTTTTAAATCTTCAATAGTTTTTAAATTATTATCTATAATATAACGCACCATTAATCCACGTGCTTTTTTTGCAAATGTCATAATCGTTTTATATTCTCCGTTTTTAAAATCTTTAAAAACAGGAGTAATCATAGGTACTTTTAAAAGTTTTTTAGGAATGACTTTAAAGTATTCTGAGCTTGCTAAATTTATAACCAATTCATTTTCTGAAAGCTCATCATTTAGAGAGTTTACAATCTTATTGTCCCAAAATTTGTATAAATTTTCTGTTCTTCCAACTTTTAGTTTTGTTCCCATTTCTAAACGATAAGGTTGTATTAAATCTAAAGGTTTTAACAAACCATATAAGCCAGATATAATTCTTAAACGCTGTTGTAAAAGTGGTAATTTGTCTTCTTTTAAAGAATTTACATCTATTCCTCTAAAAACTTCACCTGTAAAAGCATAAATAGCTTGTTTGGCATTTTCTTGATTAAAAGGCGTTTTCCAATTTTGATTTCGCTCATAATTTAACGCAGATAAATCGCTAGAAATAGACATTAGATCTGATAATTTATTTTTTGAAAGTGTTTTTAGTTTTTTATTCAATTTATTAGATTCTTCTAAAAAACGAGGTTGTGTATATAAACCAGTTGGTACTTTACTTTCAAAGTCTAAAGATTTTGCAGGAGATATTATGATTTTCATTTGTGTTGAATGAATTAAAATTGAACGGTAAAAATACAATTCATATAAAGAACTTTCAAACCAAATTATTACTTTAAATTGATAATCACATTTATAAAATTTATTTAAGTTGATTTTATTTTAACAATTCATCAAACTATTACTATTTTTAGAGGTCTAATAATAAAAATTAACCAAAGTAAACTTGGATAAAGAAGCTGAACTAGTTAAAAAGTTGAAGAATCCAGCATTAAAAGATATTGCTTTTAATGAGCTTCTTGATGTCTATCAAGAACGTTTGTATTGGCATATTAGAAAGATTGTTAGTACACATGAAAATGCGGATGATGTATTACAAAACACCTTTATTAGAGTTTATAAAAGCATTCTAAATTTTCAAGAAAAAAGCACATTACATACTTGGATGTATAGAATTGCTTATAATGAAGCTATCCGTTTTTTAGAAAAAAATAACAAAAAATCTTACGATAATATTGATGACGTTTCTGAATCTAATTTAAAAGTTTTATTTGAAGATGACTATTTTGATGGAGATGAAATTCAGCAAAAGTTACATAAAATTATAGATGGTTTTTCTGAGAAACAAAAACGAATTTTTCATATGAAATACTTTGATGATATGAGTTTTAGGCAAATTTCTGAGCTTTTAAAAGTATCGGAAAGCACTTTAAAATCAACTTATTATACAGCAGTAAAAATTATTGAAGAAAAAATTTTAGTTTAAAATTAAAACTATTTTAAAAAAGAAGGGTCTAACATTTATAGTATGGAAAATTCATCAGAAAATAAAAATAAGAACAACTTTCTAAAAGAAGGTTTTAAAGGCGATGTTTCTAATCAGCATAAAAGATATTTGGGCACAGCTATTCCTGAAGATTATTTTAAAAAATCTAAACTTTCAATTTTAGAAAAAGTAAAATCAATAGAAATTCAAGAGAAAAAACAACTCGTTTTTTGGATGCAGTCAAGATTTAGGTATGCAGTTGCATCTTCTTTAGTTTTTATTTTGAGCTTAACAATATGGTTACAAAATGCGAATAAAGTTGATGACTTTACACCAAACGATTTTGAGTTGTTCTCTTTTTCAGATGATATATTAATTAATTCTTTATTTATAGAAGATTCAGAAATAGAAGCGTTTGCAGATGTAACTTTATTGAATGAAGTTGTAATAAAAGCAGAGCTTTCTGAACAAAAAATGGATGAAGTTTTTTTAAATTCATTATTTATAGAAGACTCATTAATAGATAATTACACAGACTATAAATTTATTGAAACAATTATTTTATAAAAAGTTCAAACTATTTTAAAAAACGTAGTTCTAAGTAAATAGAAACAATTATTAATTTAAATATTAAAATTATGAAAACTACAATTTCAAAAGAAAACATTTTAAAATCAGGTGTCTTATTTTTAACAATTTCGGCATTTTTATTATCGGCACTGTTATTTACTTCTTGTTCTGAAAATTCAGACTTAGATACAGAAATGACATTAGATGACACAACTTTAATTGAAAAAATTGAATCAGCATCAAAAACTACTGTTGAAGTTGCCTCTTTGCCTTCTTCAACAGAAACAGCTCTAAATGGAGATTTAGCTGATAGTTATGTTGAAACTGTTCAATTAGCAGCAGGTTTAGGTTATAAAGTGGGTATCGCTACAGATAATAAATCTAGAGAAGCTTCAAAAAGTGATGTATATTTCTCTGTTGAAGGAAAACAATTAGCAGACAGAAATGAAAAGAGAAAAAAGAGAAGATCAAAATGTTTTGAATTCGTTTTTCCTATAGACTTTATTATGCCAGATGATACATCAATCACTTTAACAAGTGGTGATGATTGGACTTTAATTAGAGAATGGTATACCGAAAATCCTGATGCAACAGAGCGTCCAGAATTAGTTTTTCCAGTAGATGTTTCTTTAGAAGACGGAACTGTACAAACTTTAATTGATAGTGATGAGTTAGCTGCGGTTAAAGATTCTTGTAAAAAAGGAAAGGATAAAAGAAAGTGTTTTAAATTAGTATTGCCTATAAGTTTTACAATGGCAGATGCTTCTGTAATTGAAGTAGCTGAAAGAGCAGATTTTAAATTACTTAGAGAATGGTGTAAAGCAAACCCTGATGCTACAGAAAAAGCAAGTTTAAATTATCCTGTAGATATTATGTATAGAGATGATACAACTGCTACTATAAGTGACGCAACAGAGATGGATGCTGCAAAAGAAGCTTGTAATTAATAAATTGTAATTTTGTACTTTAGATGTTTAAGAGTAAAATAATACATAAAAAATGAAATTAAAAACCATCATATATATAGTTAGCTTTATGAGTTTGATGTTCTTTAATACAACACTTTTTGCTCAAGATTCTAATTACGATGTAATTACTAAAGAGCTCTCTAAAGAGCAGAGGGCATTATTGCAGAAAGAAAGGCAGGTGATGAAGGCAGATAGAGAAGTATTTAAAGCCACACTTACAAAAGAACAATTAGCTATTTTAAGAGATAAAACTATTTCTAAAAATGAAATAAGAAAACGTTTACGGTCTTCTTTTTCTGGGTCACAAAAAGGTCTTATTAAAAATCAGCAAATACGTTTAAGACAAACGAGAGATAATTTTAGAAAAACGCTTACTGGAGAACAACGAAAAATGTTAAAAGAGCGAATAGATAAAATTAGAGAAACAAAAGATAGAGGAGAGCTTAGAAATGGGCCAAGAGAAAATTCTAATGACGGAAAGAAAAGGAGAGTAAGAGGAAACTAGTGTATAAACATATGATATATCCTTTTCAGGAAATTAGAACAACTATAAAATTTTTAGGGTTGCTATTGTTTACAATGGCAACCTCTTTTTGTTCTTATGGACAAGAAGATAATTTGGATGATATTGATGGTTTATTAGATGAACTTTTTTTTAATGATCAACAGTTTTTAGATGAATTAATTGATAGTGATTTTTCCTATAATTTTTTATACACTTCCGTTTCTTATAATAGCAATACTTTTTTCTCTGGAAGAGATTCTGGTACAGACCAGTTCAATTTAATTCCACAAGTTTCTTACTACCATTCATCAGGATTTAATGCAAGTATTTCAGGTGTTTATTATCAAAGCTTTGCTCCAAGTTGGGATTTTACAAGTGTTTCTTTAGGATACTTTAATGCGCTTGGAAAAAATAAAACAGTAACTTATAATTTAGGGTATTCTAAATATTTTTATTCAGATGGTTATGATGAATTTATAAATTCGTTGGATGTTAGCCTAGGAATAAGAAATAAAAAACGAACTTTTGGTACTACTTTTTCTGCCTCATATTTATTTGGAACAGAAGAAAGTTACCAATTAATTTCTAGTAGTTTTTTGAACTTTACTTTAAAGAGAACTTCTAACTTTGCACTACGTTTTAAACCAAGATTAAATTTTATTATGGCCAAACAGAACATAACCACTAGTAGATTTGTTCTTGTTGCTGGTAAAAGAGTTTTAAGTACTTTTAATTTTGATGTGTTTGATTTATTGAATACTCAATTAAATTTCCCTTTTTCTTTGAGTACAAGGTCTTGGGATTTTGAATTAGGGTACAACTTAAATTTACCTAACGCTTTGGTAAATGAAAACAACATAGACACCACGGGTTTTTTAAATTTCTCAGTAGGTTATATGTTTGACCTAAGTAAATAATTCATTATTTACTTAGCATGATATCGGCTTTATTTTATTTATTAATCGTAATATTGCAATAAACAAATTATAATGGGTTTAACCAAGTCAGAAATATTTACAGAAGAACAAAATGAAATTGCTGCCATTGCAAAAGTGTTAGGTCACCCTGCAAGAATTGCAATTTTAGATTTTTTAATTAAGTTGAAATCTTGTGTTTGTGGAGATTTAGTAAAAGATATTGGTTTGGCACAACCTACTATTTCTCAGCATTTAAAAGAATTAAAAAAAGTAGGGTTGATTAAAGGAACTATAGATGGCACAAGTGTTTGTTATTGTATAGATCAAGAAAATTGGGATAAAGTTAAAAATATATTAAGTCAATTTTTAGATAAAAGTTCAGTAGAAAACTGTTGTTAAAAAATAAATTAGAATAAGAATGTACCAAACAATAAAAAAAGTAATATTAGCATTAGACATTAATACTATTTCTGATGCGAGAAAAGAAGTTTTACAACCACTTATAAATTTTGTGCAAGAAAAGGTGGATGCAGATAAAGAAGTGAACATCAACTTTATTTGTACTCATAATTCTAGAAGAAGTCATTTAACTCAAATTTGGGCACAAACAGTGGCTACTTATTACAATATAAAAAATGTAAAAACGTATTCTGGAGGAACGGAAGCAACAGCAATGTTTCCTAAAGTAGCAGAAACATTAAAAAATGTGGGATTTAAAATTAAAGAAATTTCTGAAGGAACAAATCCTGTATACGCAATAAAGTTTGATGATAATTCACATTCAATTATTGGTTTTTCTAAAAAATATGATGATGAATTTAATCCTGTTTCAGAATTTGCAGCAATTATGACTTGCTCTAACGCAGATGTAGGTTGTCCTTTTATAGCTGGTGCAGAAAAAAGAATTCCTATTATGTATGAAGATCCAAAATTATTTGATGAAACAGCTCAACAAGCAGCAAAGTATCAAGAAAGAAGTTTACAAATAGCAACAGAAATGTTGTATGTATTCTCAAAAATTAATAAATAAAAAAGAAATTATGAAGTTATCAGAAATAAAAAATCACTTAAAAAATTTAAATGAAATAGCTTTTCAATTACCAAATGGAGAGTTAGTGCCAAGTCATTTTCATGTAACAGAAGTGGGTAAAGTTACCAAAGATTTTATAGATTGTGGAGGTAAAGTTAGATGCGAAACTGTAATTAATTTTCAACTTTGGGAGGAAAATGATTACGATCACAGATTACATCCAGAGAAATTGGCACAGATTATAGGGCTTTCTGAAAAGATTTTTAAGTTTGAGGACTTAGAGATTGAAGTGGAATATCAAGGAAAAGAAACTATTGGTAAATACAATTTAGATTTTGATGGAAAAAACTTTTTATTAACGTCAAAATTAACGGCTTGTTTAGCTTTAGATGCTTGTGGAATACCTGCAGAAAAACCAAAACTTAAAATAGCAGAACTACAAGACCAATCTTCTTGTTGCGATCCTACTTCAGGATGTTGTTAAATGAAATTTGTTGAAATACATAAAGACACTTATTAGCAAATAGCTGCAATTTATAAAGAAGAAGGAAAATATGTGTTATAACTAAGTTAAATGATTTAGGTTATAACACATATTTTCCTTTATCAATTTCTGAATTTAAAAAAGGTATAAATTATTTACACAAAGCTTCAAGTGTATCTTTAATATCTCCCGGTGTGCTCATAATCTTTATAAATGTTCCCATACTAAGTTCTGGCCAATGTAAAGCAATTCTATATTTTCCATGAAGCATTGTAGCTTTATTACCTTGTAAAATTATTTCATAAGGTAAAGCAGCAACATGATCTTCTCCTATTTTAGGTAAAAAATGAGATTCCCCGTCTTCTTTATTCTGCAAACCAACACCAAATACGGCCACATTTTCATAAACTAGTTTATAAACCTTTAAAGTATTTCCTTTTTTTGCTTCTAGGTTTTTTGTTATTATTTTTAAACCTTCTTCAAACGAAGAAAATTTATTTAACTCCACAGCGTCTTCAAAATAAGGCATCAATATTTTATAATGATATTTTGCAAGCTTCTCTGCTTTAACAGTACCGCCAAAAGGTGTAAATTCATTCCCTAATGATGCTAAAGTTGTTTTAATATCGTGGCTAAATTTTACAAATGTACTTTTGTATTTACTGTAATCATTGGGTAAATAAGCTCTTAATATATAGTCTGGATTTGTATAAGAAATAACTACTTTTTCACCTTTTTTAACAAAACCAACTTTCATTATTGCTGCTAGAGCACCTCTGTCTTTTACTTTAATTACGGTATTTTTTAAATCGGTTCTTGTAAAAGCAATAACCCCTAAAGAATTCTTGTTTGAAGGATTATAGGTGCCTAATACTGTAAATGAATTCTCTTTTAATGTTTGTATTACTTTTTTTGTAACGTCTTCAATTGAAGATGAAGATTCACCAACCTTTATATATGGAGATAAATCTTGCCCTATTGAGTGGAAACTAACAATAATAAATGCAATTGCACTAAGGATAAAATGTTTCATTTTACTGATTTTTATTAGAATTGAAATCAATTGTTGTATTACAGAAATGGGTATTCTCATTTCTAATAATTATAGTAAAATAATGCCTTTTTAATCTTTTTAACTATGATAATTATCATGGTTAAAAAGAGCATTTTTAGCTTAAAAAGAATAATCTAACAGACTCTTTAGCTATATTAATATGCCGTTTAATAAAAAAAACTACAACATTACGTTATAGTTTTTTTCTTGTATTTTTTAAAAATGGGTACTACAAATTAAACAAATACCTATTCCGTTTGTTCTTTAGAATTCTCAGAATACGTTCTCCATTTTTCTAAACAATCTGTAATATCTTGTGGTACTTCAGTATTAAACTGCATAAACTCACCAGTTGTAGGGTGTGTAAAACCTAGTGTTTTTGCATGTAAAGCTTGTCTTGGTAACACCTTAAAACAGTTATTTACAAACTGTTTGTATTTAGTAAAAGTGGTCCCTTTTAAAATATCATCTCCACCATAACGCTCATCATTAAATAGTGTATGCCCAATATGTTTAAAATGCGCTCTAATTTGGTGTGTTCTACCAGTTTCTAATTTACATTGTACTAAAGTAACATAGGTTAAACGCTCTAAAACTTTATAATGAGTAACAGCATGTTTTCCAAAATCACCTTCAGTAAAAACATCCATCTGCAAACGATTTTTTAAACTTCTCCCAATATTACCTTCAATTCTACCTTCGTCTTCTTCAACACGCCCCCAAACTAACGCATAATATAAACGTTCTGTAGTTCTATCAAAAAACTGCTTAGACAAATTAGCCATTGCAAATTCGGTTTTAGCAACTACTAATAACCCACTTGTATCTTTATCAATTCTATGCACTAAACCTGGGCGTTCATTAGAATTTGTTGGTAAATTTTCTATATGATGAATTAAACCATTTACTAACGTTCCAGAATAATTTCCATGTCCCGGATGCACAACCATTCCTGCAGGCTTATTTACTACAATTACAGTATCATCTTCATAAATAATATCTAAAGGAATATCTTCTGCAACCAATAATTGTTCTGCTGGTGGATACGTTAAAACAACACGTACAACATCATTTGGCTTAATTTTATGGTTCGATTTTACAACTACATCATTCACTAAAATATTTCCAGCTTTTGCAGCTTGTTGTATTTTACTTCTTGTAGAATTCTCTATAAAGTTCATTAAAAACTTATCTACTCTTAGAGGTTCTTGACCAACACTTGCCGTAAAGTTATAATGTTCGTAAAGCTCTTCGTTTTCTAAATCTTGATTCTGGTTTTCTTGCATAATTGTACTAATAACTAATTTCCTTTTCCATCACCTAAAACCAAATCTATAATTGAGTTTAATGGTAATTTATCTTGTGGGTTTAAAATTTTTCCTTTGTAACGTAATCCTCTAACAACATCTTTTCCTATATCATTTACATACGTAAAATCACTTCCAATAATAAAACCGGTAGAACGCAGTTCAGAAATTGCTTGTCTTTTTGTTCTTCCGTTTAAATCAGGTATAGAAACATCTCTGTATTTAGAAGGGTTTAATGTTAAGTATATTTTTCTTTTTTCTTTTACAAAACCTCCAGCTTCGGGGGTTTGTTCTATAACAGATTTTTTTGGGTAATTAGGATTAAAACTTACACTATCAATAACTTTGTAATCTAAGTTTATCTCCTTTAATTTATTTTCTACATCTGCTAAAGACATTTTTTGTAAATCTGGAACTTGTATTTTTTGGTCATGGTTTGTACTAACTCCTAACCAATATTTTAAAATAAATACAAATACTAATAAACCAATAATTGCAATTGCAATTTGTTTAAAAAACGATTTACTTTTAAGAAACTGAACAACACTCATTTTTTTGATTTTTAGAACACGCAAAGATATAAAAACTAAACGTTGGTATTTCTATAAATATTTCTATAAATTTGTTTAATTATTTTTAGAATTAATGAGAAAAAACATAGCAATTGTAATGGGTGGTTATTCATCCGAAGTAAATATTTCTTTAACCAGCGGAAATGTTGTTTATACCCATTTAGATAAAGAGAAATATAATTCTTTTAGAGTTCATATTTTAAAAGAAAAATGGGTTGCTTTAGATGATAATAATGTTGAATATCCAATTGATAAAAACAACTTTTCATTTTTATTTAATGGAAATGTTGTTGTTTTTGATTGTGTTTTTAATGCAATTCATGGTAATCCAGGAGAAAACGGAAGGTTGTTAGGCTATTTTGATTTAATAGGTTTGAGCTATACATCTGCACCCTTTTATCAAATGGCATTAACTTTTAATAAAAGAGATACCCTAAGTGTTGTAAAAGAATATGGTATTAAAACGGCAGTTTCTGTCTATTTAAACAAAGGAGATGATGTTCATTTAGATAAAATTATAGCAAAAGTAGGTTTGCCGTGTTTTATAAAACCAAACAATGCAGGTTCTAGTTATGGTATTTCTAAAGCACATACAAAAGAAGACATTTTGCCAGCAATTGAAAAAGCGTATAAAGAAGATTCAGAAATTTTAATTGAATCATTTTTAGATGGTGTAGAAGTATCTGTTGGCGTAATTAAATATAAAGGCGAAGTAAAAGTATTGCCAATTACAGAGATTGTTTCAGAGAATGACTTTTTTGATTACGAGGCAAAATATCAAGGAAAATCTCAAGAGATAACGCCTGCTAGAATTTCATTAGAAGAAAAAAGCAAAGTAGAAGCGATTTCAAAGAAAATTTATACTATTTTAAATATGTCAGGATTTTCACGTTCTGAATATATTTTAGTAAATTGCGAACCCTATTTCTTGGAAATGAATACTGTTCCTGGGCTTACAGAAGAGAGTATTTTACCTCAGCAAGCAAAAGCAGCAGGAATATCATTAAAAGAACTATTTGGTAATGCGATAGAAAGTTCCCTACATAAGCTTAAATTGAGTTAATTAAGTAACGGGTTTTTAAGTTTTTTTCTATTTTTATAGATGATTAATTTTTATACTTCAAAAGTATTAAAGAGGGACATATGAAAAGAGCAATTTTTCCAGGATCTTTTGATCCAATTACATCTGGTCATTATGATATTATTACTCGTGGAGTAACATTATTTGATGAGCTAATTATCGCTATAGGTGTAAATTCTGATAAAAAATACATGTTCTCTCTTGAGCAACGTAAAAAATTTATAGAAGATTCATTTAAAGATAACCCAAAAATTAAGGTAGTTACTTATAAAGGCCTAACTGTAGATTTTTGTGTTAAAAACGATATAGAGTTTATTTTAAGAGGATTAAGAAACCCGGCAGATTTTGAGTTTGAAAAAGCAATAGCGCATACAAATAGAGCTTTAGCAGCTATTGAAACTGTCTTTTTATTAACTGCAGCAAGTACATCTTATATTTCATCATCAATTGTTAGAGAGGTTATTAGATACAATGGAGACTATACTAAATTAGTTCCTAAAAGTGTAAGAGTAAACAATAATAAGGAAAAGTAAAATGAAAAAGATAGTAGTATTAACAGTTTTAATGTTGATCTCTTTTTTAAGTATTGGTCAAACAAATTCATATTATAAAGTTGGTGATACATTGTACTACCAAAACAATAGAGCAACCTATTTAAGAACAGATACATTCGTTATTCTTAAAGAGGCTAACCTTAATAATTTAAACAGTTTTAAGGTAGAAAAGTACGTGCTAGAATCGAATTCTAACAAGTATGCTTTAGACTCTAAGTTTATAACAAATGGCTTGCAAGAATTAATATCCAACGGTGTTTTTACTTCTTATCATAAAAATGGAGAAAAATCATCTGAAGGTGAGACACTTAACGGTAGAAAAGCAGATGGTCTTTGGACCTATTTTTACGAAAATGGAAAAAAAAGATCTGAAGAGAAGCGTTCTAAAGAAACTTTTTTTAATGATAATAAGGTTCTTTTAGTTATGAGCTTTTGGGATGCTAAAGGAGATAAAACCGTAGAAAACGGAAATGGTTTTTGTGAGTTTGTATCTCCTGAAGATGGTTATACGCACAAAGGAAGGTATAAAAATGGATTTAAAAATGGAAGCTGGACAGCTTATAAAGGAAAAGTAAAAGTTTTTGAAGAAACGCATAAGAATGGAAGACTATTAAAAGGAACTAGTTGGAATGATATAAAAGAGAGTTTTAACTACAAGAAAGTTTTTACAGAAGCCTATTATAAAAAACAAGTTAAAGCATATGTAAGAAAGTATGTCTCTAGGAAATTTGAGTCTAGTATTAATAGAGCAGAAGGTAACATTATTATAACTTTTGATATTTCTAAAGAAGGAAATATTAGTAACCTTTTTATTGTTAAAGGTTTAACTCAGGAGCATAATTCTGAAGTAAAAAGAATTATTTTGGAAATGGAAAAATGGGTTCCTGCTAAAAAAAGAGGGCAAAGTTTTGCGTCTAAATATAAATTAACCCTTAATTTTAAAGAATAATTTTAATGAAAAAAAACATTGTTTTTCTGTTTTTAATAGTACTCTTTTCTTGTGAAGATTCATCAATTAAATCAAAAGATTTTAAAACAATTTTTGAAAAAACAAACGGTACAGAAACATCAACTTATACAGAGTTAATCTCTTATTATAAAGATTTATCAGAAAGGTATTCAGAAATTTCTTTATTCTCTTTTGGGCAAACCGATGCTGGAAATCCACTTCATTTAGTACTTTACAGTCAAGAAGGAATTTTTAACGTAGATGAAATTAAAAACTCACCAAAAAATAGAATTCTAATAAATAATGGAATTCATCCAGGAGAGTCCGATGGAATTGATGCTTCTATGATGTTACTTCGAGATATTGTTCAAAATGATTCTCTCAAGAAGAAATATCAAAATTCTATAATTGCAGTAATTCCTGTTTACAATGTTGGTGGTTCTTTAAATAGAAACTCACATACTAGAGCAAATCAAAACGGGCCAAAGGAATACGGTTTTAGAGGAAATGCTAGAAACTTCGATTTAAATAGAGACTTTATAAAACAAGACACAAAAAATGCCGCAGCTTTTGCCGAAATTTTTCACACTGTAAATCCTGATGTTTTTATAGATAATCATGTAAGTAATGGAGCAGATTATCAATATGCAATTACACATTTATTTACTCAACATAATAAATTAGGAGGGAATTTAGGAACATTTATAGAAAATAAAATGCGCCCTAAACTAGAGGAATCATTAGAGAAAAAAGGAATTATAATCACTCCTTATGTAAATGTTTGGGGAACTACTCCAGAAGCAGGATTTTCACAATTTTTTGATTCGCCAAGGTATTCTACAGGCTATACAACGCTTTTTAATACGTTAGGTTTAATGGTGGAAACGCACATGTTAAAACCATATAAAATTAGAGTAGCACAAACCTATGAATTGTTATTTTCTGTTTTTGATTTTACTGAGGAAAATTCAGCAACAATTAAACAATTAAGAACTAAAGCTACTGATGAGTTGTTGGGGAAAAAAACATATCCTATCGCTTTTAAAGTTGATAGAAAAAAACCAACTGAATTACAGTTTAAAGGTTTTGAAGGAGAATATATAGACAGTAAAGTAACTACAGGAAAACGGTTGTTTTATGATAGAACTAAACCATTTACAAAACCTGTAAAATATTATAATAATTTTCTTGTAACCAAGGAAGTAGGAATTCCTAAGGGATATATTTTACCTCAAGGTTGGCATAAAATTGTTGAACGGTTAGAAAATAATAATATTCAGTTTTCTAGATTTGAAAAGGATACTTTATTAAATGTAGAAGTGAATCATATTGCTAATTATGAAACGCGTAAAATGGCTTATGAAGGGCATTATTTACATTATAATACAACTGTTTTAAAGTCAAAAGAAAAACTTCAATTTAAAAAAGGAGATATTTATATTTCAACAAATCAAAATGGAGTTCGTTATCTGTTAGAAACTTTAGAAGCAGAAGCAACTGATTCCTTTTTTAACTGGAACTTTTTTGATACTATTTTACAACAAAAAGAAGGGTATTCAGCTTATGTTTTTGAAGATATTGCAGAACAGTTTTTGAAAGAAAACCCATCAGTAAAAAAAGAATTTGAAGAGAAGTTAAATGCTGATGAAGTTTTTTCTAAAAACCCAAGAGCGCAATTAAACTTTGTTTATAAAAAATCTCAACATTACGAACAAGCACATTTACGCTTGCCAATTTTTAAAATATTCTAATTAATGAAGCTTTCGCCTTTAATACTGATAATAGTTGTTTTTTGCAGTTGTCAAAAAAAAGAAGTAAAAACAACAACTCCAGCTAAAAGAAATAATAATTTTTATGTAGGAACTTACACAAATAAAGAAGGTAAAGGAATTTATAAGTATGAATTAACTGAATTAGGTAAACTAAAAATAATAGGGTTAGTAGCAACTACTAAAAACCCTTCGTTTTTGACTAAGTCAGAAGATAATAAAACGTTATTTGCTGTAAATGAAACAAATTATAATGGAACAGGAAGTGTTACCTCTTACTTAATTGATAAGGATACTTTAAACTTTATTAGCAAGAGTAAAACAGGAGGAGCACATCCATGTTTTATAGCTACAAATAATGAAAATTATATTTTAGTTGCTAATTATTCTGGTGGAAACGTAGGTTTATTAAAATTTGATGCCACAGGAAAACTATCAGAATTATTAAATGTGCAACAGCACTTTGGTAAAGGAACTACATCAAGACAAGAAGCTTCTCATGCACATTCTGCTTGGTTTCATCCAACAAAAAAAGAAGTAATTTCTGTTGATTTAGGTTCAAATCAATTGTGGTTTTCTACTATTGATACAGAAAAAGACGTACTTGTTTTAACGGAACAGAAAACTTTGCAAATGGCCGAAGGTGCAGGTCCAAGACATTTAACTTTTCATCCAAATAATAAATGGATTTATGTTTTAAATGAATTAAATAACACGGTTTCACTTGTAAAAGAAAGTGAAAATAAATATTTTATAGACTCTTCAATTTCTACATTACCAGAAGATTTTACTTCTTTCAGTAAAGCAGCAGACATTCATGTTTCTAAAGACGGAAAGTTTTTATACGCTTCTAATAGAGGTCATGAATCTATTGTTATTTATGAGGTAAACTCAGAAAACGGAACTTTAAAAACGGTTGGTTTTGAGTCTGTTCTAGGGAAAAATCCTCGTAATTTTTCGTTATCTCCAAATGATAAGTTTTTACTAGTAGCAAATCAAGATACAGATAATATTATCTCTTTTAAAAGAGATGCTGCAACTGGGGAGTTAACTTTTGTAAGTGAAATTTCTGCGCCTACTCCAGTTTGTATTTTGTTCTAATTATTCTAAAAATAGAAGCGATTAAGTTTTAATAAAAAAAATCCCGCATTTTGCGGGATTTTTTATTAAAACTTATATTCTCCTAAAGGTTTTGGAAAGTCTTCTGGATTTGCAGCTAAATGATAACGAGGATCATCAATATCTTCTTCTATAATTCCTGTAAAAATTGGACTTGCTTTATAAAGTAGAATTTTACAATCTTCACTTAAATGTTTTAAAGTTATTTTCTTGCCTTCAGCTTGGTATTTTTCAACCAAAGCAAAAATAGCTTCTATAGCAGAATGATCTGAGATACGAGCTTCTACAAAATCAATTTCCACTTTTTCTGGATCATTTTTTACATCAAATTTTTCATTAAAAGCAGTTATACTTCCAAAGAATAAAGGACCCCAAATTTCATATATTTTTGTACCGTCTTCTTTAAGACGCTTTCTAGCTCTAATTTTCTTTGCGCTTTCCCAAGCAAATGATAATGCAGAAATAATTACCCCAACAAAAACAGCAATTGCTAAATCAAAGAAAACAGTAACTGCAGAAACAATAATTAGTACAAAAGCATCTGATACTGGTATTTTTTTCATAATTCTAAAACTAGACCAAGCAAATGTTTCAATAACCATCATAAACATTACACCTACTAAAGCAGCAATTGGCACTTGCTCTATATATTTATCAGCAAATAAAATAAAAGTTAATAATGTTAAAGACATCATAACACCAGATAATCGGCCTCTACCACCAGCATTTATGTTTATTACAGTTTGACCAATCATTCCACAACCACCAGTTCCACCAAACAAACCACTAAGCATATTCCCAGCTCCTTGTGCAACACATTCTTTATTTCCATCACCTCTAGTCTCAGTTAATTCATCAACTAAATTCATTGTCATAAGTGTTTCTATTAACCCCACAGAAGCAGCAAGAAAAGCATAGGGAGCAATAAATTTTAACGTCTCTAAATTAAAAGGAAGATTGCTCCAAAGTTCAAGGATGTTTAAATTTTTAGATAATTCATTAAAGCCATTTAAACCAACGCCTCCACCATCTCTAATAAAATCCCCAACATTTATTGATTGAATACCTCCAAAAATAGAAATTAAACTAACTATTAATATGGCTGTTAAAGCAGCAGGTATTTTGGTTGTTAATTTAGGCAAACCCCATACAATAAGCATGGTTAATAAAACAAGGCCTATCATTATATATAGTT